>NZ_JBICLK010000049.1:0-775 GCF_043105275.1 Pseudomonas sp. TYF_14 | reverse complement strand
GGTGCATGGTTTGAGCCCCGTTACATCTTCCGCGCAGGCCGACTCGACTAGTGAGCTATTACGCTTTCTTTAAAGGGTGGCTGCTTCTAAGCCAACCTCCTAGCTGTCTAAGCCTTCCCACATCGTTTCCCACTTAACCATGACTTTGGGACCTTAGCTGACGGTCTGGGTTGTTTCCCTTTTCACGACGGACGTTAGCACCCGCCGTGTGTCTCCCATGCTCGGCACTTGTAGGTATTCGGAGTTTGCATCGGTTTGGTAAGTCGGGATGACCCCCTAGCCGAAACAGTGCTCTACCCCCTACAGTGATACATGAGGCGCTACCTAAATAGCTTTCGAGGAGAACCAGCTATCTCCGAGCTTGATTAGCCTTTCACTCCGATCCACAGGTCATCCGCTAACTTTTCAACGGTAGTCGGTTCGGTCCTCCAGTCAGTGTTACCTAACCTTCAACCTGCCCATGGATAGATCGCCCGGTTTCGGGTCTATACCCAGCGACTAAACGCCCTATTAAGACTCGCTTTCGCTACGCCTCCCCTATTCGGTTAAGCTCGCCACTGAATATAAGTCGCTGACCCATTATACAAAAGGTACGCAGTCACCTAACAAAGTAGGCTCCCACTGCTTGTACGCATACGGTTTCAGGTTCTATTTCACTCCCCTCTCCGGGGTTCTTTTCGCCTTTCCCTCACGGTACTGGTTCACTATCGGTCAGTCAGTAGTATTTAGCCTTGGAGGATGGTCCCCCCATATTCAGACAAAGTTTCTCGTGCTC
>NZ_JBICLK010000048.1:0-1053 GCF_043105275.1 Pseudomonas sp. TYF_14 | reverse complement strand
TTGGTGCCGACATAGACGTTGTCTGGTGCAGCTACAGTCGCCGAACCGGTGGTGCTGTTGGCTGCCACGACGACAGTAGTGCCGTCGGTCAGCTTGAAGTACAGCTCCGAGTGGTTGTTGATCGGCAGACCATCTTTGTTGGTCAGGGTGATGGTGTAGGTGATCTCGCCGCCTTCGGTGACCGAAGGGGTGGCGGTCAGTTTGGCCACCACTTCACTGATAGTGTCCGAGATCTCAACGGTAGCCGGGCCACCCAAGGCCAGCTTCTCGAAGGTGGCACCCGGAACTGTAGCGTCGGTAACACTGAGCGTGATGGAGCCTGCATCAAGATAGACGTCATCGCCCTGAACCGAGGTCTTGTACTCGACTTCGGTCTTACCGGCTTCGATCGTCACGGTGTCGCCGTTAGACAGGGTTACGGTCAACGGACGGTCCAGCGCCTGGCTTACTTTCACAGTAAAGGAAGGCTGCTGGTCTTCGGTCACATTGCCATTGCTGACAATACTTACGGTGACGGTATCGATGCTGTCATTGATGACAGTCGAGGCTGGGGTCGGATTCGGAGTCAGATGTTCGAAGTTGCCGCCCGTGGCGCTCTCGATGGTGACGCTGACGGTCGAGCCGTTGTTGTAGACGTCATTGGCCGGGGTCTGGAAATCGACGCTGCCCTGGGTTTTACCCGCTTCAACGGTAATGGTTTGGCCGTTGGACAAGGTCACGGTTACCGGCGTCTGGGCAGGATTACTCAGGGTCACGGTGTAGGTGATCACGCCGCCTTCGGTCACGCTTGGCGAGGCGGTCAGGGTCGCAGTAGTGGTGTCGACCGAGTCGGTGATCGTGGTCTGAGCCGGCGTCGGGTTCGGGGTCAGTTGCTCGAAATTACCGCCTGTGGCGTTCTCGATGGTGACGCTGACAGTCGAACCGTTGTTGTAGACGTCATTCGCCGGGGTCTGGAAGTCGACGCTGCCCTGGGTTTTGCCGGCTTCAACGGTGATGACCTGGCCGTTGGACAGGGTCACGGTCACCGGCGTCTGGGCAGGGTTGCTCAGGGTC
>NZ_JBICLK010000047.1:0-19692 GCF_043105275.1 Pseudomonas sp. TYF_14 | reverse complement strand
TTCGCGGGCGTGCCCGCGAAGAGGCCCTGACAGGCTAGACGCGAAACTGCTCCATCAGCGCCTGCTGCTGGTTGGCCAGCCGGTTCAGGGCCTGACTGATGCGTGCCGATTCATCGGCCTGCCCGGCCAGTGATTCTGTCACGTCTCGAATGCCGGCCACGTTACGGTTCACTTCCTCGGCCACCGCACTCTGCTCTTCCGCCGCCGAGGCTATCTGCAGGTTCATGTCGCTGATCACCGCCACGGCCTCGCCAATACGCTGCAGTGCCGGTAGTGCCTGCTCCATGCGTGCGGCGCTGTCCAGGGCCTGGCGTTGGCCTGCATGCATGGCCCCGACCACGTCCTGGGTGCCTTGCTGAAGGCCTTCGATGACCTGGCGAATTTCCTCTACCGAAACCTGCGTGCGCTGGGCCAGGCCGCGCACCTCATCGGCAACCACGGCGAAGCCACGCCCGGCTTCGCCTGCGCGGGCCGCTTCGATGGCGGCATTCAGTGCCAGCAGGTTGGTTTGTTCGGCAATGGTGCGGATCACTTCAAGCACCGAGCCGATTTGCCCGCTGCGGTCTTCCAGTGCGCGTGCCTCGTCCATGGCAGTGTTCATGCCGGCGGCCAGGCGGTCGATGCCCTGGCGCGTGCTGTCCACCAGTTGCAACCCTTCCTGGCTGGCCTGATCCGCGGCGCGTGCGGCCTGGGCCGCCTGCGATGCGTTGTGGGCGACATCCAGGGCGGTGGCGCTCATTTCGTTGGCAGCTGTAGCCACCTGTTCGATTTCGCGATGCTGTTGCTGCATGCCGTCGCTGGTCTGGCTGGCAATGGCGGCCGATTGGTCGGCGGTATTGCGGGCCTCCTGCAGCGAGCCTTTGACCTGGGCAATGACCGGTTGCAACTTGTCGAGGAAGCGGTTGAACCAGCCGGTGAGCTGGCCCAGTTCATCCTGGTGGGCGTAGTCCAGGCGACGGGTAAGGTCGCCTTCGCCACTGGCAATGTCTTCCAGGCGTGCAGCCACGGCCAGGATTGGCCGGGTAACGCCGCGCGCGGTCAGCCACACCAGCAGCAAACCGGCGATAGCCGTGCCAAGGCCTATCAGCAGGCTGGTGAGGTTGGCGTTCTGGTTATGGGCATCAAGGCGCTGGTTGAGGGCGACGGCAGGGGCCTGCAGCACGCTTTCCGGCAGTTCCAGCACTACCTGCCACGGGGCTGTGTCAGGGATTGGCGTGAAGGGGTGGGCCACGCGCAGCAGGCCGTCGGCTACCGACTTGTCCATGGGCTTGCCGAGCACGCTGTCGTCGCGACTGTTGCCGGCCAGCAGGCCGGCGGCGGTGGCGATGCTCACCTGGCCCTGGCCGTCGAACAGATCGCGGCGGCCGTTCACGCTCAGTTGCTGCAGGTTGGCCAGGCCGATGTCCAGGCCGACCACGCCGACTACCTTGCCGTGTTCCAGCAAGGGCAGAGCGATGCTGGTCATCAGCACCTGACGGCCGTTGACCTCGTCGAGGTACGGTTCGAGCATGCAGGTCCTGGCGGTGTCCTGCGGGCAGGTCAGCCAGCGGTTCTTCGCCGCGCCGTTGCTGCCGATGCTGGTGTCGCCGAGCATCGTTTCCGGCATGGCTTCAAGTTCCAGGGTGCCGGGGCTTGGTTGGGACCAGTACAGCGAGAAACGCCCGCTCTCATTGCTGCCCATGGCGTCCTGGCCGAGGTAGTGGCTGTCCTGCTGGTCCAGGGTATTGGGTTGGAACACCAGGTACAGGCCAATCACATCCGGGTTGCCGGCCAGGCTGGCACGCGCCTGGCGGGTCAGTTCGGCGCGCAGGTCGCTACCACCACGGTCCTTCAGCATCTGTACCAGGCGGGCAAAGCCATTGCCGTACTGGTAGGCGTCCATGAAGTAGCGCTGGATACGCAAGGCCTGGGTTTCGGCGTGGGCCTGCAGGCGCTGGCGGGCGCTGTCTTCGAGCATGGCAGTGTTGGCCTGGTTGACCAGGGCGGCGCTGCGATGGGCCTGGGTCAGCGAGGTGGCTACCAGCAAGGCGACAATGGCCAGCAGGCACAGGCCGGCGAGGAGTGTTATCTTCCACTGGATGGAGAGGCGACGCAGCGGCATGGGGGCTTTCCTTTTCGAACAAATGCAACGCCCGCGATCAGGCGCGGGCGTTGTTGGCAGCGTGGGTCATTCGGCGACGTAGTTGGGCGGTGCCGCGCGGAAGGCTTTGGTCAGCCAGCCCAGGTAGACCAGCCCGAGCGCAGCCCAGATACCGCCAAACATCAGCGAATGTGCGTTCAGGTCCAGCCACAGCGAGACGATGATGCAGAAGCCGATGGTCGGCAGTACCAGGTACTTCAGCTGGTTGGCCAGGCCTTTACGGTTGCCTTCGCGCAGGTAGCAGTGGTTGATCACCGACAGGTTGACGAAGCTGAACGCGACCAGGGCGCCGAAGTTGATGATGGAAGTGGCGGTGACCAGGTCGAAGAAGATTGCCGACAGCGAAATCAGCCCTACCACGGCAATGTTCAGCACTGGCGTCTTGTAGCGCGAATGCAGGCGGGCGAAGACGCTGGCCGGGATCACGTTGTCGCGGCCCATTACATACAGCAGGCGTGACACGCTGGTTTGCGAGGCCAGGCCCGAGGCGATGGTGTTGATCACGGTGCAGGCGATGAAGATCGACTGGAAGAGCTTGCCGCCAACGTACAGGGCAATTTCCGGCAGGGCTGCTTCCTGGTCGTGGAAGCGGGCCATGGTCGGGAAGTAGGCCTGGATGAAGTACGACACGGTGATGAACACCACACCGCCAATCAGTGCGGTGAGGAAGATCGCCCGGGGAATGGTCTTGGCCGGATCGCGGGTTTCCTCGGACAGGCAGGTGACTGCGTCAAAGCCCAGGAACGAGAAGCACAGGATGGTCGCACCGGCGGCCAGGGCGCTGAACTGGGTCTGGCTGTCGGCGAACGGTATCAGGCTCCAGGTGGTACCCAGCCCTTCACCCTGGTCCAGGCCGCGTACGCACAGGTAGATGAACACGGCGATGATCGCCACCTGCACACCCACGAACAGCAGGTTGAAGTGCGCCACCAGGTTCACGCTGCGCATGTTGATCAGGCTGATCAGGGTGACGAAGCCGGCCACCCACATCCACTCAGGCACTTCCGGGAACATGGCCGAAAGGTACAGCTTGGCCAGTAGTGCGTTGACCATCGGCAGCAGCAGGTAGTCCAGTAACGAAGACCAGCCCACCAGGAAGCCCACGTGCGGGTTGATCGCGCGCTGGGTGTAGGTGTAGGCCGAGCCCGACTGCGGGAAGCGTTTTACCAGGGTGCCATAGCTCACCGCGGTGAACAGGATGCCAGCCAATGCCAGGATGTAGGCGCTGGGTACATGGCCAGCGGTGATCCCGCTGACGATGCCGAAGGTGTCGAACACGGTCATCGGGGTCAGGTAGGCCAGGCCGATGATGATCACGTGCCAGAGGCGCAGGGTTTTGCGAAGTTGGCCGTTGCCGGAAGCGCTGTGGTCAGGCTGCATGCTGGCATGGCTCCTGCTGCTTGGCGTAAACGACGGGCACGGTGTATTGCGCATGCGGCAAGGGCGAGCGGGTGGGCTCCATGTTGTTCACCTTTTATGTTGGAGCGGCGGAAGGCGCGGTGGGGGCGCGCAAAGTGGTGAAAATAAAAAACGATGGGTAGGTTGGTGTCAAGTTAAACATGACAAGATGTTGCCAGATTGAAATATCTATCGATTAAATACGGGGTTTGTTCGGTTTTTGCGCGTTTTTTTGCGATTATGATCAATTTGTGTGTTCGTAAAAATTAACGATCCCTTTGCTTGCCGCAGCGTGATGTCGGATGTGTCCGAAAAATGGCATTTCTCGACCTGGGCCAGCACTCGGCCCAATCGGGGGTGGTACTCTTCAATTTCTGCGTGGCCTCTGGCCGCCTTCGAAGCCCTTACGGACAGCAATCGGTTCTATTCATGAAGAAATCAGTTGGCATCCTTTCCGGCCTGGCTATCGCCATTGCCGTCGCAACTACCGCAGGCGCCTGGTACACCGGCAAGCAGCTGCCGGCAGAGCTGGACAACGCCCTTGCACGCAGCAACGCCGAACTCAAAAAGGCCCTGGTCAGTACCGGTGGTAGCATGAGCATCGAGCGTGTGTCGCTGGAGCAGCATCTCTTCAGCAGCACTGCCCAGTACCGGCTCAAGGCTCGCGACATCAATGTGGGGCAGGGCGAGGTGATCAATTTTGACGTGGGCGTGACCGACCAGATCGAGCACGGCCCGTTTCCGTGGTCGAGGGTCAGGTCACTGAAGCTGATGCCGGTAATGGCGGTCAGCAACAGCACGCTGCAGAAGGATGACGCCGTTGCGCCATGGTTCGCCGCTGCGGGTGAAAAGGCCCCGATCAGCGCGCAGACCAGCCTGGGTTACGGCGGCAATGTGGTCAGCCAGGTTCAGCTGGCGCCGCTCAAGTTTGACGAAGCGGATGGCAACAGCCTTGACTTCTCGGGCATGCAGTTCGAAGTCAGTGGGGACAAGGAGGGCAAGGCCTCGAAGTTCCACGGCCAGGCCGACAGGCTGGTGATGAAATGGGTGCATGACGACCAGCCGCCGGCCACCTTCGAGCTCAAAGGGCTGACGTTTGGCGGTAACCTCGCAGCCACCGCGCACGATGCCATCTATGTCGGCAACGTCGATATGGCGTTGGCCGAAACCAAGGTCATCCTTGGGCCGAAACAGCAGGTGCTGCTGATCAAGGGCCTGGAACAGAACGCCTTGCAAACCCTCGAAGGCACGGACACCGTAGGTGGTCGCGCGGAGTACAAGGTCGGTGACATCAG
This sequence comes from Pseudomonas sp. TYF_14, assembly GCF_043105275.1. Taxonomy (NCBI): domain Bacteria; kingdom Pseudomonadati; phylum Pseudomonadota; class Gammaproteobacteria; order Pseudomonadales; family Pseudomonadaceae; genus Pseudomonas; species Pseudomonas sp. TYF_14. The sequence goes on along the minus strand of NZ_JBICLK010000047.1, from coordinate 14,859 downwards.
CTGGGATGGCCGCGCGGTAGGCAAGGCGCAGATGGCGGTGAGCGTGACCTCGGTCAACGCCCCGGCGCTGCAGGCCTTGTCGAAGTGGTACCAGTCGCACTTGCCGGAGTTCGAGGCCGCCAGTGCGGCTGGCCAGCCGGTGCCGCAGATCCAGATGGACGACGCCGAAAAGGCCCGCTTCCAGGGTGACTTGCAGAAATTGCTGGCCGCCAAGCCCAAGCTGGCGGTGGAAAACCTGTCGTTCAAGACCGCCAATGGCGAGAGCCGTTTCAACCTGTCGATGGACCTCGCCGCACCGGCCAGCTTCGACCTGCCGCCGGACCAGCTGAGCAAGCAGATTATCACTGAGGTGAAAGGCAAGCTGTCGCTGTCCAAGCCGATGATCGGTGACCTGGCGACCTTGCAGGCGTTGCTGGATGGCCAGACCGACGCCCAAGCGATTGCCATGCAGTCGAGCCAGGCGGGGGAGATGGTCGGCATGATGGCGCTGCAGAGCGGCATGGCCACCGTGCAGGGCGATGATGTGGTCAGCAGCCTGCACTATGCCGATGGCATGGTCGATTTCAATGGCCGAAAAATGACCGTTGAAGAATTTGCCATGTTCATGGCGGCGCATCTGGGGGCCCTGTCGCCGCAGGGGTGATGGTTTCTCCTGTTGCGGCCTCTTCGCGGGTGAACCCGCTCCTACGAGGATTTCACAGTGTAGGGGCGGGTTCACCCGCGAAGGGGCCCGCACAAGCACTACAAAAACCCCTTTAGTAATCGCTGGATTGTCTGTAGCCTTCGGCCTCCGATAATAATCCGCGCCCGCAGAGGGCCGTGGCGGTCACCATGCCGTCCGGCACCCTTAGCCGATCTGCCAGGGCCGGGTGATACACTCGATTTGACGCGCAAGCGCGCCTGCAGGTCCAGCGATCATGACCCAGATTTCCGAACGCCTTTTGGTTCAGGCCCACCTCGACGCCAAGCAGCCCAACCCGCTGACAGCCGAGCAGGAGGCCGAATACCGTGCGGCCATCGCTGCCGAGCTCAAAGCCCAGAATGCCGTGCTGGTTGCCCATTACTACTGCGACCCGGTCATCCAGGCGCTGGCTGAAGAAACTGGCGGCTGCGTGTCCGACTCGTTGGAAATGGCCCGCTTCGGCAAGAACCACCCGGCCGAAACGGTCATCGTGGCCGGTGTGCGCTTCATGGGCGAGACGGCAAAAATCCTCACCCCGGAAAAGCGCGTGCTAATGCCGACACTGGAGGCCACCTGCTCGCTCGACCTGGGTTGCCCGGTGGAAGAGTTCTCGGCCTTCTGCGACCAGCACCCTGAGCGCACCGTGGTGGTCTACGCCAACACGTCCGCAGCGGTGAAGGCACGCGCCGACTGGGTGGTGACTTCGAGCTGTGCCCTGGAAATTGTCGAAAGCCTGATGGACAACGGCGAAACCATCATCTGGGGCCCGGACCAGCACCTAGGCCGTTACATCCAGAAGCAAACCGGTGCCGACATGCTGCTGTGGGACGGTGCCTGCATCGTTCACGAAGAGTTCAAGTCGCGCCAGTTGGCTGACATGAAGGCGCTGTACCCGGATGCTGCGATCCTGGTGCACCCCGAGTCGCCGGAAGCGGTGATCGAGCTGGCCGACGCGGTGGGTTCCACCAGCCAGCTGATCAAGGCTGCCCAGACCCTGCCGAACAAAACCTTCATCGTCGCCACCGACCGCGGCATCTTCTACAAGATGCAGCAGTTGTGCCCGGACAAGGAATTCGTCGAAGCCCCCACCGCCGGCAACGGCGCGGCATGCCGCAGCTGTGCGCATTGCCCGTGGATGGCGATGAACACCCTGGAGCGGGTGCTGGATTGCCTGCGTAACGGCACCAACGAAATTTTCGTTGACCCGGCGCTGGTGCCCAAGGCGATCAAGCCGCTTAATCGCATGCTGGACTTTACCCAGGCGGCGCGGCTGAAGCTGTCTGGTAATGCCTGACGCCAGACCGCGTCATACTCTTCGCGGGCTCGCCCACTCCCACAGATATTGCACCGTTTACCAAGGCGGTGGAGTACCTGTGGGAGCGGGCTTGCCCGCGAATCGCCTTCAGCGCCCCATCATTTCCTGAACCATGCGCCGCTGCTCCATGATCTCGCGCTGGCGCTGGTCAATCTGTGAGGCCAGCGGGAAGTTACCGCCCGCCCGACGCTTGGCGTAATCCAGCTGCTGGATTGCCTGATCAAAGTCGCCTACAAGGGTGAAGTACTCGGCACGCGCCCGGTGCAAGCCAATGGTATTGCCCGACAAGCCACGCACCTCGGCCATGTCGTACCACACATCCGGGTCATCCGGCCGACTCTTCACCAGCTCGTTCAACACCTTCTCGGCCTCAGCCGGCTTGTTCTGTTTCACCAGCAGGTCGGCACGCACCTGTTTCAACGGGTAGTTGCCCGGGTACAGCCCCTGCATCCGTTCGGCGCGCTGCTGGGCGTCGGCAAGACGGTTGTTGGTGATGTCCAGGTCGATCTGTGCCAAGTTGTAGGTGATGTCGTTGGGCGCCTTGGCCAGCAGCGGCTTGAGCATTTCACGGGCCTCGTTCAATTGCCCGCCCTTGATCTGTGCCAAGGCCAGGCCATAACGTGCGGCGTCCAGCTTTGGGTCTTCGTCCAGTTGGGCGCGGAAGCGCTTGGCGGCAAGCCCCGGTGTGCCCTCGTAGATCAGTGCCACCCGGGCGCGGATCAGTTGGTAGCGCATGCTGTCTTCAATGCCACCCTTGGGCGCCTGGTCGGCGCGGTTACGGGTGTCGGCAATACGTGATTCGGTCACCGGGTGGGTCAGCAGGAATTCCGGCGGTTTGGCGTCATAGCGATACTGGCGTGCCAGGCGCTCGAACATGGTCGGCATGTTGCGTGGATCGTAGCCGGCTTTTTCCAGGTTCTGGATACCGATGCGGTCGGCTTCCTGTTCATTCTGGCGCGAGAAGCGCCGTTGCTCCTGAATGGCCGCTGCCTGGGTGCCGGCAATCATGCCGATGCCCGCATCGCCGGCACCACCTGCGGCCAGCACGATGCCGGCCAGCAGCGCCGCCATCATCGGCAACTGCATGCGCTGCTGGGCCTCGACACCCCGCGCGAAGTGGCGTTGCGACAAGTGCGCCAGTTCGTGGGCCAGTACCGAGGCATATTCGCCCTCGGTCTGGGCGTTGAGGAACAGCCCACCGTTGACCCCGACAATGCCACCCGGGGCGGCAAAGGCGTTCAGCTCGCGGCTGTCGATCAGGATGAATTCCAGGCGCCGGTCCTGCAGCTGGCTGGTTTCGGCCAGCTTGTACACGCTGGTTTCGACATAGTCCTTGAGCTGTGGGTCATTGAGCTGATAGACCTGGCCGCGCAGCAGGCTGAGCCAGGCACGGCCCAGTTGGTGCTCCTGTTGCGGCGAGACGATCGCAGAACTGGCATCACCCAGTGATGGCAGGTCGTCAGCATGGCCGGGAAGGGCCATCAGGCAGGCCAGCGTCAGCAGGGTAGGGCGCAGTAGATTCATGCATGAAGCTCGCGTCGGATCAAAGATACCTACTGTAGCGGGCTCACACGTTGACGACCAGTGGCGCTATCCTAGCCAGCCATGCCAAGAAGCAGCCTGGCGATGCCTTTGGAGACCCTGCAATGAGTAACACCCTGACCTGCGACGCCGAACTGGACGCCAGCGGGCTGAATTGCCCTTTGCCACTGCTCAAGGCCAAGATGGAGCTCAATCGCCTGGCCAGTGGCGCGGTGCTCAAGGTTATCGCCACGGACGCAGGCTCCCAGCGCGACTTCCGCACTTTCGCCCAATTGGCCGGTCATACCCTGCTGCAAGAAACGGCCGAGGCCGGTACCTACACTTACTGGCTGCGCAAGGCCTGAGTCTTTTCCAAGGATCGTCAATGTTCAAAGTGCTTCGCGACTGGGTGCAGCGCTACTTCTCCGATGAGGAAGCGGTGGTGCTGGCGGTCCTGTTGTTCCTGGCTTTTACCGCCGTGCTCACCCTGGGCGGCATGCTCGCGCCGGTGCTGGCGGGCATGGTGCTGGCGTTTCTGATGCAGGGGCTGGTCAACGCCCTGGAGCGCGTGCGCGTACCTACACGGCTGGCGGTGATGCTGGTGTTCGCCTTGTTCATGGGCGCACTGGCGGTGTTCATGCTGGTGCTGGTACCGCTGCTGTGGCACCAGCTGATCACGCTGTTCAACGAGCTGCCGGGCATGCTCGGCAAGTGGCAGTCGTTGTTGCTGCTGCTGCCGGAGCGCTATCCGCATCTGGTGTCGGACGAGCAGGTATTGCACGCCATTGAGTCGGTGCGCGGTGAAATTGGCAAGTTTGGTCAATGGGCGCTGACCTTCTCGCTGTCCAGCCTGCCACTGCTGGTCAATGCCATGATCTATCTGGTGCTGGTGCCGATTCTGGTGTTCTTCTTCCTGAAGGATCGCGAACTCATTGGCCGCTGGGTCAGCGGCTACCTGCCGCGCCAGCGCACCTTGCTGAACAGGGTGGGCAGCGAGATGAACCGGCAGATCGCCAACTACATCCGTGGCAAGGGTATCGAGATTCTGATCTGCGGCATTGCCACTTACATCGCCTTCATCAGCCTGGGGCTCAATTACGCAGCGCTATTGGCGTTGCTGGTGGGGCTGTCGGTGGTGGTGCCTTACGTGGGCGCGGTGGTCGTGACCGTGCCGGTGACCCTGATTGCGCTGTTCCAGTGGGGCTGGGGTGACCAGTTCATCTACCTGATGACGGTGTACGCGATCATCCAGGCGCTGGATGGCAATGTGCTGGTACCGCTGCTGTTCTCCGAAGCGGTGAGCCTGCACCCGGTGGCGATTATCTGCGCGGTGCTGCTGTTTGGCGGGCTATGGGGGTTTTGGGGGATATTCTTCGCCATCCCGCTGGCGACGCTGATCAAGGCCGTGCTGGATGCGTGGCCCAAGCAGGAGCCTAGCGTTTCACCGATGCTTTGAATGTAATTGGGGCTGCAAGGCAGCCCCATTCAATTTCAAGCCTTGTTCAAGGCTTGGGCGGCCGCCAATACGGCATCCACATGCCCGGGCACTTTCACGCCACGCCATTCCTGGCGCAGCACCCCGTCCTTGTCGATCAGGAAGGTGCTGCGGTCAACGCCCATGTACTCCTTGCCATACAGCTTCTTCAGCTTGATCACGTCGAACAGCTGGCACAGGGCCTCGTCCTTGTCGCTGATCAGCTCGAACGGGAAGCCTTGCTTGGCCTTGAAGTTCTCGTGCGACTTGATGCCATCACGCGACACACCGAATACCACGGTGTTGGCCGCGGCGAAGGCGTCGTGCTGGTCGCGGAAGCCCTGGCCCTCGGTGGTGCAGCCTGGGGTGCTGTCCTTGGGGTAGAAGTACACCACCACCTGCTGGCCCTTGAGTTCGGCAAGGCTGACGGTTTGCCCGCTGGTGGCCTGGGCCTGGAAGTCGGCGACAGGTTGGTCGAGTGCTACAGCCATGATCGGTTTCCTTACATAGGGTTCTGGGGACGCCATGGCTCGATCAGAGCGTCGAGGTTCAGGGCATCGGCAAAGTCCAGGAACTGGTCGCGTAGCCAGCTGATCTGCGTGCCGGCCGGCAGAATCACGGTGAACTGGGCGTTGAGCATGCTGCTACCGGTTTGCGGCGCCAGGTAGGTGTCGCAGGTCATGGCTTCCAGTTCGACGCGGTGGTCAAGGAAGAACTGGCACAGCTCGTTGATGATGTCCGGGCGGTAGGCAGCGCTCACGTAGGCCACATACGGAAGGGCCTGCGGGCGCACTTCCTGGTCCGCGCTGCGGACCACGTCGAGGGTCAGGCCGTGCTTCTTGCCCAAGCCTGGCAGGGTGGATTCGAGACGTGCCAGGGCGTCCCAGCTGCCGCCCACCTGCAGCACCAGGGCGCTGGTCTCGCCGTGGCGGCTCAGGCGCGAGGTGACCACCGCGCAGCGGTTTTCGAAGGCAGCGCGGCTGAGGACGTTGGCCAGCTCCATGGGGTTCGGGCCCAGGGCACTGATGACAAGGAATTGTTCGCGGACGGTGGGGGTGGACATGCAGCATTCCTAAAGCGATGAGCGGTCGGCACAGGACGGGCAAATGCCTCCTGTCGGCAGGGCCCGGGGCTCGCATGCGAGGTCTTGGACGCTGGCGGGGAGCAAGGTCGACGGCCCGGCGGGCCGCGCTGCACCGATCAAAGGGCCAAGGGTAGCGAAATAAGCCGCCGAGGGGAATGCTCCACCCGCCTGCTTCGCTTGTGCAAGGTCGATGCCCCCAGTACCATTACCGCTCTCTTTTTCCGGCAGGAGCAGTTACATGATTGCGGGCAGTATGGTGGCATTGGTCACACCCATGGATGCACAAGGGCGTGTTGACTGGGGCAGCCTCGACAAACTTGTAGACTTCCACCTGGAAAACGGCACCCATGCGATCGTCGCTGTCGGCACCACCGGTGAGTCGGCCACGCTGGATGTCGAAGAACACATCCTGGTCATCAAGCACGTGGTCGAGCGCGTCAAACGCAGCGCCAAACCGATTCCGGTCATCGCCGGCACCGGTGCCAACTCCACCGCCGAAGCCGTGCACCTGACCCAGAACGCCAAGAATGCTGGCGCCGACGCCTGCCTGCTGGTTGTGCCGTACTACAACAAGCCGACGCAAGAAGGCCTGTACCAGCACTTCAAGCACATTGCCGAAGCCGTCGACATCCCGCAGATCCTCTACAACGTTCCCGGCCGTACCTCCTGCGACATGCAGGCCGAGACCGTGATCCGCCTGTCGACCGTGCCGAACATCATCGGCATCAAGGAAGCCACGGGCGACCTGGCCCGCGCCAAGGCCATTCTCGATGGCGTCAGCAAGGACTTCATCGTCATGTCCGGCGACGACCCGACTGCCGTCGAGCTGATCCTGATGGGCGGCAAGGGCAACATCTCCGTCACCGCCAACGTCGCTCCGCGCGAAATGGCGGACCTGTGCGAGGCCGCCCTTGAGGGCAATGCCGAGAAGGCCCGCGCAATCAACGAAAAACTCATGCCGCTGCACAAGGACCTGTTCTGCGAGTCCAACCCGATCCCGGTGAAATGGGCGCTCGTCGAAATGGGCCTGATGCAAAAAGGTATTCGCCTGCCACTGACCTGGCTGAGCGAAGGCTGCCACGAAAAAGTCCGTACTGCCTTGCGCCAGTCCGGCGTACTGGTTTAAGAGGAAGTACACCGCATGAAGCGACTGGCTGGTCTTTCCGCCCTTGCCCTGATTATCTCCACCACCAGTGGGTGTGGCTGGCTGTGGGGCGAGGATGGCTATTTCCGCGACCGCGGCAGTGACTACCTGCAGGCGCACCCGACCGCGCCGATGCAGCTGCCGCCGGACGCCAGCAACGTCAAACGCCTTGACCCGCTGCTGCCGATTCCGCGTAACGTCGCTGACGATACCGTCAAGGGTGAGTTTGAAGTGCCTCGCCCGCAACCGTTGACGGGCGGTGCCGCCCAGGTCACCGACTACAGCCTGCAGCGCAGCGGCAGCAGCCGTTGGGTGCTGGCCCAGCATTCGCCAGCCGAAGTGTGGCCGGTTGCCCGGCAGTTCTTCGAGGACAACGGCTTCCGCATTGCTGAGGAGCGCCCGCAGACGGGTGAGTTCAATACCGCCTGGCAGCGTTTCGATGAACTGTCGGCATCGCTTGGCCAGCGTCTGGCCAGCACTGCCAGCAGCGGCGACAGCGAGGTGCGCGTACGTGTGCGCATGGAGCCTGGCGTGCAGCGCAACACCTCCGAAGTGTATGTGGTCAGCGTCGAGCGCCCGGCGGGCAGCACTGCCGAGCCTGCGTTCCCATCCACCTCCATCAATACCGGCACCGATGCCCTGCTGGCCGACGAAATGCTTGCCAGCATGAACCGCAGCGCCGAGAAGGGCGGTTCGGTGTCGCTGCTGGCCGCGCGCGATTTCGACGCACCAAGCCGCGTCAGCCTGAGCGAAGACGGCAGCGGCAACCCGGTGCTGTACCTGGGCTCCGACCTGGACCGCGCCTGGTCTGGCGTGGGCCGTGCCCTGGAGCAGGGTGGCGAATGGCGGGTTGAGGACATCAACCGCAGCCTGGGCCTGTACTACATCAACCTGTCCGAAAAGCCTGACGACAAGCAGAACCAGCCGGGCTTCTTCAGCCGCCTGTTCGGCAGCGAGCCGACCAAGGAAGAGCGTGAAGCCCGTGCCGAGCGTTACCAGGTTCGCCTGAGCAAGGTGGGTGAGAGCGTGCAGGTCACGGTCGAGAAAAACATCAACACCGTGGCTCCGGCCGATGTCGCCCGCCGCGTGCTGAGCGCTATTCAGGACCACCTGGGCTAAGTGCGCTTCGCGGTACTCGGAAGCGGCAGCCAAGGGAACGGCACGCTGATCGCCAGTGGTGACACGTTCATCCTGGTCGATTGCGGCTTTTCCCTGCGTGAAACCGAGCGGCGCCTGGCGCTGCTCGGGGTTTCTGCAGCTCAGCTCAGTGCAGTGCTGGTCACCCACGAACATGCCGACCACGTGCATGGGGTCGGCTTGCTGTCACGGCGCTACAATGTACCGGTCTACCTCAGCCAAGGGACTTTGCGCGGCATGCGCAAGCCGGTGGAGGTGGCCGGTTTTCTCGCGTGTGGCCAAAGCCTGCATATCGGCAGCCTGGAAGTAACCGCAGCGCGGGTCGAGCACGACGCCTACGAGCCGTTGCAGTACGTGGTCAGCGACGGCAAGCGGCGCTTTGGCATGCTGACCGACCTGGGCTCTTACGACGCGCTGTTGCTGGAGCGTTACCAGGGCCTGGATGCACTGCTGATCGAGGCTAACCACTGTCGCGACCTGCTGGCACGTGGTCACTACCCGGCTTTTCTGAAGCAGCGGGTGGGTGGCATGCAAGGGCATTTGAACAACCACCAGGCTGCGCGCCTGGTGCACGAGTTGGGCTGGAACAACCTGCAACACCTGGTGCTGGCCCACCTCAGCAGCAAGAACAACCTGCCACACTTGGCCCGCCAGTGCTTTGTCGACACCCTCGGGTGTGACCCGGACTGGCTCCAGGTGGCGAATCAGGAACACGGGCTCGACTGGCGCGAAATCGCCTAGCCCAACACCTCAAGCAAGCGGAGCCCAATCATGGAAAAACGCGAAGAACTTTACCGCGGCAAGGCCAAATCGGTTTACAAGACCGACGACGCCGACCGCTTGATCCTGCTGTTCCGTAACGACACGTCGGCGTTCGACGGCAAGCGTATCGAACAACTCGACCGCAAAGGCATGGTGAACAACAAGTTCAACGCCTTCATCATGCAGAAACTGGAAGAAGCCGGCGTGCCGACCCAGTTCGACAAGCTGCTGGGCGACAACGAGTGCCTGGTGAAGAAGCTGGACATGATCCCGGTCGAGTGCGTGGTGCGCAACTACGCTGCCGGCAGCCTGGTCAAGCGCCTGGGCGTGGAGGAGGGCATCAAGCTGGAGCCGTCCACCTTCGAGCTGTTCCTGAAGAACGACGAGAAGGGCGACCCCTTCATCAACGAATCCCACGTTGTCGCGTTCGGCTGGGGCACCGCCGAGCAACTGGTGGAAATGAAGAAGCTGTCGTTGAAGGTCAACGAAGTGCTGAGCAAGCTGTTCGATGACGCCGGCCTGCTGCTGGTCGACTTCAAGCTGGAGTTCGGCGTATTCCACGGCCAGATCGTGCTGGGCGACGAGTTCAGCCCGGACGGCTGCCGCCTGTGGGACAAAGAAACCCGCAAGAAGATGGACAAGGACCGCTTCCGCCAGGGCCTGGGCGACGTGATCGAAGCCTACGAAGAAGTTGCCAAGCGCCTGGGCGTGCCGCTGTAAGCGGCACGTTCACGCAAGCGCCTGATACCACGCGATTTTTTTGAAAAAAAGATTTGCGTTTTAAAAGAACGCTGGTATGATGCGCGGCATTGGAGAGATGCCGGAGTGGTCGAACGGGACGGATTCGAAATCCGTTGTACTGGCAACAGTACCTAGGGTTCAAATCCCTATCTCTCCGCCATACATCGAGAGCCCCCGTAGATTAAGGTCTACGGGGGTTTTTCGTTTCTGGATTGTACTACTCAGTTGTACTACTCGCTCGAAGGTTTGGGGGCTATGGCGAAGCCTCGAAGCTGAGGCTTCTAGTGATCGGCTGTAGACTGAGAATGTTATCTCAGGGTTTTCCAGCGTCGATCCATTCCTTCACGCGGTTGATTTGGTCTTGGCCGTAGTACCCCGGCTTGGCGTTTGGCTCAAACACTCCCTCACCTATCGCCTCATCAAAGTAGGATCGTGCCAAGTCGTAGTTTGGAATTTGAATACGCTTGATCAACTCAAGTGTCTGCTCTAGCTCGAAGCTCTGGTCGGACAGGAATTCGAGCAGATTGATCAAGCCGTCGGTTCCGACGTAATTGTCAAGTGGCATATCTCCAACGATGTTACGGCCGTTTTCAAAAATGAAATCGCCATCGTACTGGCAGCCACCTTTTAGCGGAGACGCTGGAAGGTGATGAACCAGCCTAGGCGAGTGCTTGACCCAGTGGCCTTCTTCATTTTGACAAGACTGCCACTCTACCCAGCCATCTTTGACGCTGTTAATGCGTCCGCCGCATGTATCGCAAATCCACTGCATACCAAACTCCAATTTGAGACTTTGAGTCATAACGCCAACTCCGGCATGGTGCTGTTATCAGATGGTGGCATCGTGATAATTGTACGTCCAGTGCCTAAGGGGAGAGACTCGCCATCTGCCATGGTCGTCTTCACAGCGTGAGCGCACGACCGCCCTAGATTCTGATTATCCATACAGCTTAGGTTCGGTTGTCAGCTACAATTATTCATATAGCAGAGAAGCATGGGGGCGCGGCTGTGGCAAATCTAGGGAAGCTTTGGGCAGGAAGAGCGTTCGGGACAAACACAGGAAATCTCGCTATCTCCTTCACTAAAGATGAAGAGGAGCTTGAGGGGATCATTCGGTTTCAAGATGAGCAATACGGAATCGTCATATACAACGTGACAGGCACGTTCAAAGATGGAATCCATCTCACGGGTAAGACCGAAACTGAAATTGAGGATGTGGTTTTTGGTGATTTGACTGTTGATGCCGTGCTTACCACAGAAGGCAGTCTAAAGGGTGAATGGTCTACTACCTTGGGCTCCGGCGGGCCATTTATCGCACATCCTCACGGTGGGACTAAGACCTTGAATGCCCCTACCTCTGATGTGGAAATTGAGCAGTTTTATACGCGAACCCACATTCTTGGCGCTTTGAATTTAGACAGAGCGGCTGTGCAATCTCTTATTCAAATGGTGAAGCGAGATTTCAACGCAGGCGGACGCCTTATCATAACGTATCGCAATGGCGGTGCAGAGGTTACAAAGTTTGGATCTGACTTTGAAGCTGCAATTGATGGCCTGGGAGAGTTGAGTTACCTGAAGCTTTTCATACAAGAGCCAGACGAGTTCGGTGTCAATAAGATGGTGATGGTTGAACTGGTTGAGCACGGCCTAAACAAGATAGTCGTTCAAGGTGTGCGTGAGGTTTGGGTTGAGGGTAAAGCGAGGGTTTTGCTGGATGAGCTTGATAAGAGAAAGCGGAATCTGGTTACCAACTTCAAGAAGCATGGCGTAACCATAACGCAGTTAGCATTCTTCGCTATGCTGGTTGTGATAGTAGATATCCAATCATTCTGGAGTAGAGCCGGTTTCATTGCGGTGTTTATTATCACCATTAGGATCATTTATTGGCTTCATTCTTCGTACATACCGAATGCTACAATCAGGATGAGTCCGGGAGAGCAGTCTCTCGCTTCCAAGTACGGTGTGTCAGTAGTGTCTTGGTTGGCAACGATTCTGGGTGCTTTGATAAACAGTTATCTTGCTTATCTGCTGATTCCTTCTTGAAATAGAATCGGGGTTTTCTGCACGGAATATCAGCCCCGTTTCGCGAGGACCATCCGCCTTGAGTGTAGTGTGGGATGAGGGCGATTATGAGAATTTGCGTCTGCAATGTGACTAATGTTTTTGCACTAATTAATTGAGGGGGTAATATGGATGTCTCATTTATGGCGGATGTGGCATGGCTGGCTTCAATTCCAATAATAGCATTACTCATAAAGTTTTATCTTCCTGGATATATTAAGGAGAAAGGGAAGAATCTTGCGACGAAGGAAGATATAGCTGGTATCACGGGTCAGATTGAACAGGTGAAGGCGGAGTACTCGAAGCAACTCGAGCTCTACAAATCGGAGATATGGAAGTCTCAGCAAAGCTATCTGCTGTTGCAAGAGGAAACAAAGCTCAAGGTTGAGGCTTTTAGGAGGGTTGTGGTGGATGTAGCAAAAATCACTGACCTCATTAACATCTACCAATTGCACTCTTCCAGTAGCGAAATGAATTCTGCGATTGCACAGATGGCTCATGATAAAGGTAATGAGCAGGTCCAAAAGGCGAGTTGGGATATGCACCTTGAGGAAAAAGGTAAGGCAGCAGCGCTGTACACTAAATTTAGAGAATTAATTGTAGAGCTAGGTAGCACGTTTGCTCTGTTCTCGGTTTACTTCGACTCTACACTTGCCGAGTCTTTACACAAAATTCTCACGATGGCTCATGGTGCTGCTGAACTTAAAATGTCTCCCGCTGAGTTCCGCGAACGCTTAGATGCTGAGTACAGCAAAGGGCACGATCTGAATGCGATTCGGCAGATTGTGGGGGCGCATTACGATACGCTTTGGGATGTGAAGCCGATAACAGCAGAAAGCAACCGACTCTTCCAGTTCATGAGAGATCATATCAAACTGTCAGGGAATGAGAGGAGCGCCCCTCACAAGAGCTGAAATCTTCACAGGAAGCTGTGGGGCACCCACCCCGCCGCCGATGCCTCACAACCTGACAGCGGAGAAATTCATGGGTACTGTTAGTAACTTCCTTACCACAATTAAGAATAGCGAACAAGCACTAGACCTCTTCAAAGATGGTGGCGAGGTGGCCATTGATACTGTTCTAGAAGAGCATGGAATCGACGGAGTGTTGAAGGATATTCCTATCCTCAATATCGCTGTTAGCTTGCACAGAATGGGTAATAAAGTTTCTGCATACTTCTTTGCAAAGAACATGCTTGCTTTTCTCATGGAAATTGACAAGGTGCCTAACCAAAAGCGTATTGAGTTTTTAGATGAGAACTGTGCTGATGACGCTGGGATAGAGAACGTAGGTGAAGTGGCATTGATGATCTTAGACAAACTGGATCATCCTAAGCTTGCTGCAATGCTTGGGCGTGCCTTTGCGCTCCTAACTCTTGGTACGATAAGCAAGTATTCTTTCGATATTTATGCTCACACAATCAAAATCATGAATCCATACCTGCAACAACAGCTAAAGCAATGTTACCAATTCAAGGGGTTGATAGGTGTTGATCTACCTGCGGCTAACATTCTGGCGAACTATGGATTGCTTGAGGTTGGCTATAAGATAAACATCAACGGCCACACTACCAATATGCCTTTCTCCATAGGTACAACTCCATTTGGAGAAGTGTTCTATAGCAAAATCCTTGTAGGAAGCAATTCTTACTGATTTCCCAGCCCCGTGCCGCGAGAGGTGAGCACCTTGGGCCTGTCTTTGGTTTCAGGCTTGGAAATTAATGGTATGGCGAGCGACCTTTGGTAAAGTGGGATGCTACTCAATCGCTCACTACCTAGCTGAAAGGGATGTCAGATGCCCACCATCTTTAACGGAATCATTCGTAATAGAGCCCGGAAGCTGGCTGAGGCTCACATTAAGCGGGCGTTGAACGACCTACAGTACGGCGGGCAGTTCAATTTCGAGGACTGCCAACGAGACATTCGTAACAGCTACTGGCAGCGGAAAAGCGTCAATTTCACATTCGATAACGCGTATGACGGCCCTTGGTCAGTGCTAGGTGGTAAGGATGCCATCAAGGGGTTGAGAAGGTTTGACGTACCGGCGTACCTGCAAGGCTGGCGAAACCAAATTGTGTCTCTGGCTTTCAATGGGTGGGTGAACCCGCGAGTGATTCAGCAGTACGGCTGGATTGATGAAGTGATCGGCCAGCAGTACATAAATTCCAAACACCAGCTTGACCAGTTGGATTGGGATTCCGCCCCCTATGACAAGAAAAACCGGGCTGGGTAGTCCTGCCTTTGAAAATCTAGCGTTAAAGCGAGCGTTGTTAAACCACGAAATCCGGCGTCAGCTAGAAAGGTTCAAGCGGAACCAGAAATAACTCTGAGCACGGCTGTAGGATGGGCAAGCTGTGGGGGCTTGAGTGGCGGCCGACAGACGAGCTGTTCGCACTGGTAGAGTGGTGTTCGGATGTGGCGTGCATAGCATGCAGGTTGGAACCCCGGTAAGACGTAGCTTACAGGCGGATTAACCTCTCATCTCGGATTAGATACACACCCTCCTAGACGGGCGTGTTTGAGAATGCCTGCTCGTGTGTAGCTGCCTTCTTCGCACGTTGGACGGTCGAGGGGTTGATGCTCAGCTCAGCGGCTACAGCACGTACAGTCTTGCCTTCTGTCAGCAGGGCGAGGATTGCAGCATCATCAACTGTCTTGGCTCGTCCTTTGTAGACGCCTTTCTCCTTGGCCTTGGCGATGCCTTCACGCTGGCGCTCCTTCATCACTTCCCGTTCAAACTGGGCAAAGCTACCCATCATGTTCAGCATGAGTTTCTGCATTGGTGAGTCTTCACCTGTAAATGTCATGTCCTCTTTGTGGAAGCGTACAGCCACACGCTTGGCATTCAGATCGGCAACGATCTTTAGCAGGTCGGACATGGAGCGGGCCAGGCGGTCAATGGAGTGAACGTGTACTACATCGCCTTCTCGCACCCATTC
>NZ_JBICLK010000046.1:0-70599 GCF_043105275.1 Pseudomonas sp. TYF_14 | reverse complement strand
CTACCACTTTCTTTCGAAAGCTAACAACTTCAACAACTTACCGCTTGCCCCGAAGCGTTCATCGCTGCGAGGAGGCGAATAATACGCGCTTTGAAATCAGAGTCAACACCTTGTTCTGAAAAACTTTTCCATCACCGTTTTGCCGCTAACCGGCAACTAATGAAAGCGCCGTGGATCTGTAAAGAAACACACCACGGAGCGTAGCGGCCATGAGCAATGGGCAAAGCGAGAAAACCCCCGGCCTCTCTGCAGATGAAGAGCAGGAGGTCAGCCACAGCCAACCGCCACGGGCGGCAGTGCTGCACGAAATCATTCGCTACCAGGGCGACCAGGAGCTGGAACGTACACTTGCCGCGTTGTGGTGGTCGGCACTTGCCGCCGGCCTGTCCATGGGGCTGTCGTTGATGGCCATGGGGCTATTCTACGCCCGCCTGCCAGAAGGCGCTGGTGCCCAGGTGGTCGCCAGCATCGGCTACAGTGCGGGCTTTCTTGCAGTGATCCTGGCCCGCCAGCAACTGTTCACCGAAAATACGCTCACCGCGGTGCTGCCCGTCATGACCGCCCCTACGCTGGCCAACTTCGGACGCCTGCTACGCCTCTGGGGCGTGGTGTTGCTTGGCAACCTGGCAGGTACCCTGCTGGTAGCCTGGGTGATGCTGGAACTGCCGATATTCGACAGCAAGACCGATGTGGCATTCCTGGAGGTCGGTCGCAAGGTAATGAAGAACGACATCAGCCAGATGTTCGCCAAGGGCATAGTCTCAGGCTGGATGATTGCCACCATGGTCTGGATGATCCCTTCAATGGAGCACGCCAAGATCTGGATCATTATGATGATCACCTACCTGATGGCCCTTGGCGATTTCACTCATATAGTGGTGGGGTCAGTCGAAGTGTCCTACCTGGTGTGGGCTGGCGACGAAACCTGGAGCCGCTTCTGGCTGGAATTTGCACTGCCGACGCTGGCGGGCAACATCATCGGTGGCAGTTTCATCTTCGCCTTGATCAGCCATGCACAAGTGCGCAGTGACAGTGGCAAACCACCCTCGCGGCTTCTGAACGAAGACCAGCCCCGGTCCGCGCGCAGCAGACATGAGCACAAATGATACTCAGCGTGCCGCTACGGTGAGTTCATGCCCCTGGTCCTGCTCACTCACAGGCCAGGGGCTACCCATCAGTTTGCCCGTCATGCGGTGAGTCCAGGTTGCCCCGCCCCCGCCTGCGAGTGCTCAGTAGTACCTGAGCCTGGTTATCAACTGCCCCACCGTGATCGAATCAACCGTGAATTGGCTTGCAAGGTCATTTCTCGCCAATGACACACTGTTCAACAATATTCATGCGTGTTATGCGATGAACGGTACACCGACAGAAAACTGTGAGCACTATGGATAACCGCAACGGCAAAGGACTTTCATTCGTCAAGCGCATCTACCTGCCGCGGGTCATTGGCCTGGGAATCGGCCTGTTCACTGTCATGGCGGCCATTGCGCCGCTGTCACCCCCCTCCTGGGCATGGCTGCTGGTACTGTTCAATGGTTTGCTGTGGCCGCACGTGGCCTACCTGTGGGCTGCCCGCTCGACAACGCCTTACCAGGCGGAACAGCGCAACCTCCTGCTGGACTCCCTGATGGGCGGGTTCTGGACCGCCGCCATGCACTTCAACCCGTTGCCCAGCGTGACCGTGCTGGCGATGATGACGATGAACAACGTCGCCGCCGGCGGCAAGCGCATGGTCTTTCGCGGGGTGCTGGCGCAACTGGCTGGCATACTCGCCGCCATCCTGCTGCTCGGCCCTGGCTTGCAATTGACCGCCACGCCCCTGCAGGTCTATGCGTGCCTGCCAATGCTGGGGCTGTACCCGCTGGCCTTGGGCTGGGTGTGCTACCAGCTTGCGATCAAGCTGGGCGACCACAAGCGCCGGCTGAGCGCCCTGAGCCTGACCGACAGCCTGACCGGGCTGTTCAACCACGGTGCCTGGAAGGACCTGCTGCAGCTCAAGTTCCAGGCGTGCAAGCAACAACAGGGGCACGCGGTGATTGCCCTGATCGACATCGATCACTTCAAGACCATCAACGACACCTTTGGCCATGTGGTCGGCGACTGTGTACTGCGCCAGCTCAGTGCTGAGCTGCGGCGCAGTTTGCGCGAGGGCGACCAGGCCGGGCGTTACGGCGGCGACGAGTTCTGCGTGATCCTGCCCGAAACCAGCGAAGCCCAGGCCTGCCAAGCCATGGAGCGTCTACGCGAGCGGGTTTCCAGCTACCGCAACCCACAGTTACCGCACCTGCGCATCAGCCTGAGTATCGGCCTGTCGCCCTTCCAGGCCAGCCTCGAGTCCCCCGAGCACTGGCTCGAACAGGCAGACAAGGCGCTGTACATCGCCAAGCACGCTGGCCGCGATCAGGTCAATTTTGCCCGCGGTGAAGCTGCCACGCTCAGGCTGGCCTATCCTGATTGAACCTCCTTCCTGACTGACTGGCGGGAGGTTGCCTGAAGGAGCCGCTCGCGCATGGCCAGGACCGCCAAGCTTTCACCCGCTAGCCCCACACCGCGCTTTCAGGTACGCCACCTCATTGCCGGTTTCAGCGCAGTGTTCGGCCTGGCTTGCCTGGTCATTCTCGGCGCTCTGTTCAATATCGCCCGCACGCTCGACCAACAGGAGCGCGAGCGTAGCGCCTTCCATGCGACCCAGGCGCTGGAACAACGGCTGCTCGCCTCACGCCAGTTTCTGTCCAGCTATGCCGTATGGGATGCAGCCTTCGAGCACCTGTCGGGCCAAGCCGACTGGCAATGGGCCTACGAGGAAAAGAACGTAGGCGAGTCGCTGTACAGCGCCAGCGGCTACGAAGGGGTGTTCGTAGTGGAAAACCGCCGCACCACCTATGCCTTGTTCAAAGGCCAGCCCAGCCAGGCAGGCGCTGACAGCTATATAGACACACCCCTGCAGCCGATTATCGAACAGGCCCGCGCGGCGGCGATTTCACGCGAGCAGGTCACCCGTTTCGTGCTGTTCAATGGCTGGCCGGCCGCACTCAGTGCAGCAGCCGTGCGCCCGGACCGGGAGGTTACCGACAGCGAGGTGAGTCAGGCGCCGGTCATGCTATTCATTGACCAGCTCACCGAAAGCAAACTGGCGCAGTTGGGCAAAGGCGCCGGCCTGACCGGCATGCACGTGGAAAAGGAGGATAGGCAGGATCACAACCACCTGCGCATCGACCTGGGCGACACCGGCTACCATCTGACCTGGAACAGCCCGCTGCCGGGGCAGCAGATGCTGTGGGCAGTGTTGCCAGCACTGTTGTGCGCACTACTGATACTTGGGCTGGTGATGCTGTACCTGTTCCGCCATGCCTTGCGCAGCTCCCGGGCAATCGGCCTCACGCTCGTGCATCTGCAACAAAGCAACCAGGCCCTGGAGGCCAGCGAGCAGCGTTTCCGGGCGGTGGCCGAGTCGGCATCCGACTGGATCTGGGAAACCGACCGGCAACAACGCCTGACCTACCTGTCGCAACGCTTCGCCAACGTCACCGGCTACCCGGTAGACGGCTGGCTGGGCCACCCGCTCAACCAGTTGCTGGCCTGCGATACCACGCCGCTGTCACCTTGGCTGGACGCCCTGACTGCAGCCGAGCCGCAGCAATTGGCCAACCTGCGCTGTACTTACCGCGACCAGAATGGCCAGAACCGCTACTGCCGGATATCCGCCCGCGCAATCTGGCGCGATGGCAAGGCCATCGGTTTCCGGGGTACCGCCAGCGATATCACCGACGAAGTCGACGCCCACGCGCGCATTCAGCACCTTTCGCTGCACGACCCACTGACCGGACTGGCCAACCGCAACAAGCTCGCCCGGCACCTGGAGCAGGCCTTGTTGCGCGGCAGTGACTCGCCGCCGCTGACCTTGTTGCTGCTGGACCTGGACAACTTCAAGCCGATCAACGACTCGCTCGGTCATGCCGCCGGAGATGCCGTGCTGCAAGAAGTGGCAACGCGCCTGCGCGACACCACCCGCGATGGCGACCTGGTCGCGCGTCTGGGCGGCGACGAGTTCATCCTGGTACTCAGCGGCATGGACAACAGCAGCGAGATCGACCGCTTCTGTGCGCGCCTGATCGGCCTGCTGCAGCAACCCATCGTCTTCGAAAACCAGCCGCTGCACATTGGTGCCAGCATTGGCGTTGCACAGACGCGCAACCAGGGCTTCGATGCAGGTGAGCTGATCCGCTGCGCCGACATCGCCCTGTACCAGGCCAAGGCCGATGGAAAGAACACATGGCGCTACTTCGTTGCCGAAATGAACCAGCAGATCCAGTACCGCCGCCAGCTGGAGAACGACCTGCGCAGGGCCCTGCGCAATGAGGAGTTCGAGTTGCATTACCAGCCACGCTACCGCCTGGACGACCTGCGAATCGTCGCGGTCGAGGCCTTGGTGCGCTGGCGGCATCCACAGGAAGGGTTGCTGGCGCCGGACACCTTCATCCCGTTGGCCGAGCAGAGCGACATCATTGTTGCGCTGGGCCGCTGGGTGCTTCGCGAAGCTTGCCGCACTGCCCATGACTGGCCGGCCGACGTGCTGGTTTCAGTCAACCTGTCGCCTGCCCAGTTCTTGCGCAGCGATGTGGTAGCGGACGTGCGCGAAACTTTGCTCGACACGGCCTTCCCCGCCCAACGCCTGGAACTGGAAATTACCGAGAACGTGATGCTCAACGATATCGAAGGCGCATTAGGCACCATGCTGTCGCTCAAGGAGCTAGGGGTGCGCCTGAACATGGATGATTTCGGCACCGGCTATTCGTCGTTGGGCTACCTGCGTACCTACCCGTTCGACAGCATCAAGATCGACAAGCGCTTCATCAGCGGCCTGAACAACAACGGCGGCAGCGACCGCGCTGTGGTCCAGGCCATCATCAACCTGGGCGAGGCGATGGGGCTGACAGTGACAGCCGAAGGCGTGGAAAGCGAACATCAACTCAAGTCGCTGGAAAAGGACCGCTGCCATGAAGTGCAAGGCTATTACCTGAGCAAGCCCCTGGACAGCGCCGGGTTGACGGCGTTGTTGCACCAACCCTCCCAAAACACTGCACAGCCTTTGTAGACCCGGCCTTGCTCCTAAACAGACTGGGTGCGCTGCTGCAGGCTGCGCTGCGCCACGATTTCAGGCAGATCACAGCGGCGAAGGTAGGCGCGCAGCGGTTCACCAATGTTCAAGCGGTCATCCACATGCTGATCCAGCAAAAGCGACAGCCGTTCGCGGCACAACGCCATGCGCTGCCCTTGCTCGGGCCGCCAGACAAACTCGCTGCAGGGGGTGATACTGGCGTCGGCCACGTCCATGCCGAACGCGTCCTCGGAGAAACGCACGATATGAACACCGCGCTTGCCGTGAAAGCCGACAAAGCCCTTTAGCTGATCGGCGGCGTTGCAGATATCCTGGGAAGTGATGGCCATGACGTAACCTCGCAATGAAATCGGAAGATACGCACGCCTGGCGGGAGAAGGGTTGCCTCTGTCGGGCAACTCACAGCGACAGCCTAACGCAACTGGCGGACCGTTCGCCACGAACGTTACATTTCTGCCTGTTAAGCCAGCACCATCACTGCGGCTCGCGGTCCTCGTGCACTTGCACACTCGCCGTCATCCCCGCACTCAAGGTCAGCCCTTCCGGCACCTGATCCAGGCGAATCCTCACCGGTATGCGCTGGGCCAGTCGCACCCAGTTGAAGGTCGGCTCTACCTCCGGCAGCAACTGGCTGTCCGGGTTGCTGTTGCGGTCGGTGATGCCGCGGCTGATGCTCTCCACGTGCCCCTGCATCGGTTCACCCGTGCCCATCAGCCACACCTTCACAGTGTCCCCAACGCGAATGCGCGGCAACTTGGTTTCCTCGAAATAGGCCTGGATGTAGAACGTCGAATCATCCACCAGCGCCATCACCGATTCCCCGGTGTTCACATAATTGCCCTCGGCCAGACGCAGATTGGTGATATGCCCGCTGCGCGGGGCCCGCACTTCACTGCGCGCCAGGTTGATCCTGGCCACCTGCAACTGCGCCTCGGCTTCATGCAGCTCGCCACGCGCGATGGCGGCATTGATCTGGGCGTTTTCACGCAACTCGGCACTGATCGCCTCTGGCCCCAGGGCAGTACGCCGGGCTGCTTCACGCTCGCGCAAGCGCAGTTGCTGGGCGCGTGTCTCGGTCACCGCGCTGGCCTGATCGAGCGCGGCCTGGAAGCGCTCGCGGTCAATACTCATCAACAAGTCGCCAGCCTTGACCTGCTGGTTGTCATGGACCTTGAGTTCGCGAACCCAGCCGGACACATCAGGCGCAATCACCACCACATCGGCGCGCACACGGGCATCACGCGTCCATGGGGTGAGCATGTAGTACTGCCACAGCTGGTAGCCGGCCAACACGGCCAGGGCCACCACACACAGGGTCACCAGAATACGTACGGCCGCACGCATCGAAACACTCCTTTATAAAGTCCCAGACAGGCGTACCACCAGGAACAACACACAGACGAACAGCGCTGCGTCGAACAGCGCTTCATGCCAGATCCAGCGCCCCAACGGTGTGGCATGCACCACCAGGCGCAGCAGGCCGGTGAGCAGCAGCGCCAACAACACATAAAGCAAAAACGGGCTGAGCAGCACACCGCCCACTTCCCACTCACGCAAACCCATGGGTGTCCTCCTGCCAGCGGCACCATTTGCCCCAGCTTTTCTGCAATTGCAGTACTGCCCCCTCGGCCAGGCGAAGCGGGTCGCTGGCGGGTAGCCGACGCAAGGCCGCAATGAACTGCTCACTGGCAGCATCCAGCAGCTGCCCACGCCCGGCAGCAGGCCCTTTGGCCAGCGCTGCCTCCACGTGTTGCAGGTACTCGCGCTCGGCCCGCCCCAAAGGGGCCTGAGCGACCGCCAGGCACATGCGCAGGTGCACCAGTTCGTCGCCGATATCCAGCCCGTGAAGGCCGTCATCCCAGCGTTTGCGTTCGCCTTCCGGTAATTCACTGGCATGCCGCGCCAGTTGCATCAGCCGGTCGGCCATGCGCCCGCCAAACCAGCTGTCAGCCCCGCGCAGGTCGCGCCGAGTCAGGCGCACCAGGTCGTTCTGCGTTGCAGCACGCAAGCGCCGGCCCAGCCAGGCCGGATGGCGGAACACCAGCAAGCGAAAGGCCATGACCGCTGCCGACACCCCCACCAGCATGGCCAGGGCACTGTTCAGCATGGTCGCCACGCCGAACTGCATGGCGTTGAGCGGCGACACCAGCACAATGAAGTGCAGGCAATAGGAAGTGGCCGTAGCCCCGGTACGCGGATGGGCCATGCCCAGTGCACCAAGAAACAGTGGCACGCCCATGCCCAGGCAGAGCATGGCGAAGCTGCTCCATTGCGGCAGCATGATCTGCCCGACCACAAACGCCGCCGGTATCGCCAGGAATATCCCGCGCAGGAAACTCAGGCCGATCTGTGCGCCGTTCTCGCGACTGGCGAACAGGCTGCAGACCACGCAGGTCAGCACCAGGCCACCCGGGGCCGAAGGCCAGGCCGTGGCCAGCCAGAAACCACTCATTACCAGGAACGCCAGCGCACTGCGCGAGCCAAACAGCAAGGCCAGCGACCAGTCTCGGTGCGCGGCCAGCCCCTGGGACACGTCCTTGGGCGCCCTGCCCGCCTCCACATCCTCAAGTGCCTGGCTGGCGGCCATGGCATAGTCCAATAGCAGGGCCATGCGCGCCAGGCAGAAGTGCTCCGCTGAACTGATTTGCTCATCGTGGGCGGCATCCCAGATTCGCTGACGCAACAACAGCAGGTTGGGCTGATCGGGTTGGGCCAGCAGCGTGCGCACTTCCTGCAACCAGGGCGTCAGATGCTCTACCTCACCCTCATCCAGTTGCCGCCACTGGCGGCGCACCGAACGGGAAATACGCAACAGCACCATCAGTTTCTGGCTAAGGCCACGAATGGCACGGGCACGTTGGCGCCCGCGATTGCCCTCGAACCAGGCATGTTCACGTTGGCTGTCGATGGCAACGATGCGCCCCAGGCTTTCCAGCAGGCCTTTGCGCGCCTCGTCCTCTCCGCCCAGCATGGCGCTGGCGGCCTGCAGGCCGTTCTGCCAGGCCTGCCGCGCCTGCCCGCCCAGTTGCTGCTCGACCCGCATGGGCCAGAGCAAGGCACTGCTGGCTGTTGCACAGAAAATACCCAGGCAGATCTCGGTACAGCGAGCCACGGCCTGGTCGAATACTTGCAGGGGGTGGTCAATGGCCGGCAAGGCGATGATCGCTGCGGTGTAGCCGGCCAGCACGAAGGCATAGGCCCAGGCGCTGCGCAACTGAGTGGACGCTGCGGTACACAGCGCCAGCCAAAGCGCCAAGGTAAGCAGAAACAGGCCGGGGGTCTGGGCAAACAGGCCGATGAACAGCACCGACATGACTGTGCCGACCAACGTGCCGGCCAACCGCGCCAAGCCTTTCTGCACCACCATGCCCGATAGCGGCTGGGCGACGATGAAAGCAGTCATCAATGCCCAGGAGGGTTGCTCCAGCCCCCAGCGCATCGCCAGCCACAACGCCAGGCCGCCCCCGAGCAGGGTCTTGATGGCAAACTTGAGGGCGAGGCTGCTGGGCGCGAACAGGGCCTGAAAGGTGATGGGCACGAGGCGGACCTTGCGGGGAAAAGTCTTGCTGAAAAGATAGACAATGATGAGCAGGATAAAGCGGAAACGATTAATTAGCTAGCTAATCATGTATATTCGATTGGCCTGCACTGAAAGGGACAGCTCAGACAATAAAAAATGCAGGCAAAAAAATGGGCGACCGAAGTCGCCCTAAATGCCTTGCGTGCTCGTGTACCCGGAAGGTCAGCGCGGCTTGCGCTTGTTCGAGTCCTTCCAGATGAAAATGCCCAGACCGGCAAAGAAGGCGACCATCAGCCCGACCGTTACCACACCGGCGATAACCACGTTGTCGAAGAACATGCTGGCCTCCCCATTCGTTTGCCGTTGTCCGATGGGTACACGTTAACCAATGTGGCGGCGGGGAAAATTGATCAGTGTCAATGGTGCCCGAGGCCGGGCACGCGAGGGGGGCGCAGGTTGACCTGCGTCAAGTTTCAACGCTTCTTAGGCTTGCCCTTGGGCTTCTTTTTCTTGCTGGTACTCAATGGCAGGGCCTGCTCGAAAGCATTGCGCATTTCGTTCAGCCGCTTTTCCTTGAGGTCGTGGACGCGCTTGGCACGTTCGGCATCGAAATCGATGAGGTTGTCTTGGCTCATGGGGTGGGCTCGACGATCAACAGAGAATTGCATGATGAAGCCAGGCGCAGGCGCTGACCAGCCCCGTATCAGACTTCGATGTCCACCAGCAGTCCTTGGCGTACATGCTCGCCCATCAATGGCGCTACCGGCACGGTGTTGTCGGCATTGACCTCGTCACCCGGGACGGCCTCGTAGCGTTCCTGCTCGCCCTTGTTCCGGCGTTGCTGCTGGCGGCGCTGTTCATCGCGCAGCAACAATACCTGCTCCTGCGGGTCGCGCTGGCGCTTGAGGTCAATGGCACTTTCGCCGGACGCAGGCTGCGTCGGCACCACCGGCTTGACGTCGGGGGTTGGCTTGACCGGGTCCTGTTGCGAGGTTACCGGGGCGGCACTGAGCGGAATGATCGGCGGCAGCATGGACGTTCTCCTATGCCCCCTGTATCGGCAGGCGCAGCTTTACCTTGATGTCATGGACAACATTTACTCGGCTTCGTCACCCGGCTCATCGTCGACTGGCGGGCTGGCCTCGCTCCAGGGCCGCTTGTACACCTGCTGCCAAACCGCATCCATATGATCGCGCAATACCTGCGGCGCGGCTTTCAGCGAAGCGCTGTCCTCGCGCTCACCACCGATCGGTTCCTCGCCCGCCGGGGTGATCAGCGACTGGCCGGTAATGGTGTAACTGGCCTGCCCTTCACGCATCTCGATGGCGATGTCATGCGGGTCGATACCGCCGCCGCAGAATGCATGGCTGGCCACCGTTATCTCGGCCACTCCATTCTGGTTCAGGTCGCTGACATCACTGACGTCATTATAGAAGTCCACATCCAGGTCCAGCCCCGGGCAGGTCGTTTCCTGCTCGACCTGCCAACGCGCCTTGAAGGCGTCGCTCTCGGCCGTGCGCCCGTACAAGGTGGCCTTGAGCACCACCTTGTCCACTTCCTGTTCGCTTTCCAGGTCGCTGGCCTGGCCATCGCTGCGGCTCAGGACCAGCAGCCCTTCGCCGTCACTGTCACGAAAGTGCACGCTCTTTATCGGAGTCTGCACGCCCAGTACCTCAAGCTGCTCCATCGGAATGGGGGGCAATGTCTCAAAGTTTTTCTGCTCGCAGGCGCTCAGCAGCACCAGGCTGCCCACGGCCATCGAAGCGCTGATCCAGCGGTGCTTGGCAGACATGTTGATCCGGGGCCCTCATCGGCGGCGCTGTGCAGGGCGATGAAACGACTAGACTGTGCCTTTCGATACCATTCGGTGCTATCGGCACTTTGGTCTGACCGGCCGATCCGTTAACATAATCGGCTTTTTCATCGCGGGAGTTCAGGCAGTATGGCGCAGCAGTATCAACCGGGGCAACGCTGGATCAGCGACAGCGAAGCAGAGCTCGGCCTGGGTACCATCCTGGCGCAGGATGGCCGCCTGTTGACCGTGCTCTACCCGGCCACTGGCGACACCCGCCAGTATTCCCTGCGCAATGCGCCGCTGACCCGCGTGCGCTTCTCGCCAGGTGACCAGATCACCCACTTCGAGGGCTGGAAGCTGACCGTGCGCGAGGTCGAGGACATCGACGGGCTGATGGTCTACCACGGCCTGGACGGGCAGAACCAGCCTCGCACCCTGCCTGAAACCCAGTTGTCGAACTTCATTCAGTTCCGCCTGGCCAGCGACCGCCTGTTCGCCGGGCAGATAGACCCACTGTCGTGGTTCAGCCTGCGCTACAACACCCTGCAGCACACCAGCAAGCAGATGCAGTCGGCACTGTGGGGGTTGGGCGGCTGCCGCGCACAGCCCATCGCCCACCAACTGCACATTGCCCGCGAAGTCGCCGACCGCAGCGCCCCGCGCGTTCTGCTGGCCGACGAAGTGGGCCTGGGCAAAACCATCGAAGCCGGCCTGGTCATTCACCGCCAGCTGCTGTCGGGTCGCGCCAGCCGCGTACTGATCCTGGTACCGGAAAACCTCCAGCACCAGTGGCTGGTGGAAATGCGCCGGCGCTTCAATCTGCAAGTGGCGCTGTTCGACGCCGAGCGCTTCATCGAAAGCGACGCCAGCAACCCATTCGAGGATGCCCAGCTGGCGTTGGTTGCCCTGGAGTGGCTGGTCGATGACGAAAAGGCCCAGGACGCGCTGTTTGCCGCTGGCTGGGACCTGATGGTCGTCGACGAAGCCCACCACCTGGTCTGGCACGAAGACCAGGTCAGCGCCGAATACGGCCTGGTCGAGCAACTGGCCCAAGTGATTCCGGGCGTACTGTTGCTGACCGCCACCCCCGAGCAGCTTGGCCAGGACAGCCACTTCGCCCGCCTGCGCCTGCTCGACCCCAACCGTTTTCATGACCTGGCCGCTTTCCGCGCCGAGAGCGAGCACTACCGCCCGGTAGCCGAGGCGGTGCAGGAACTGCTCGACGAAGGCCGCCTGTCGCCCAAGGCCCACGCCACCATCCTGGGCTTCCTGGGTGCCGAAGGCGAAGCCCTGCTGGCGGCAGTCAGCGACGGCGATACCCAGGCCAGCGCGCGGCTGATTCGCGAGCTGCTGGATCGCCACGGCACCGGCCGCGTGCTGTTCCGTAACACCCGTGCGGCGATCCAGGGCTTCCCCGAGCGCCAGTTGCACCCCTACCCGCTGCCCACGCCCGAGCAATACCGCGACCTGCCAGCCGGCGAGCACGCCGAGCTGTACCCGGAAGTTGCCTTCCAGGCCCAGGGTGAAGTGGCCGATGACGAGCGCTGGTGGCGTTTCGACCCACGCGTCGACTGGCTGATCGACACCCTGAAGATGCTCAAGCGCACCAAAGTGCTGGTGATCTGCGCCCACGCCGAAACCGCCATGGACCTGGAAGACGCCCTGCGCGTGCGCTCCGGCATCCCGGCCTCGGTGTTCCATGAAGGCATGAGCATCCTCGAGCGCGACCGTGCCGCTGCCTACTTTGCCGATGAAGAGTTTGGCGCCCAGGTGCTGATCTGCTCGGAAATCGGCAGCGAAGGCCGCAACTTCCAGTTCGCTCATCACCTGGTGATGTTCGACCTGCCAGCGCACCCCGACCTGCTCGAACAGCGCATCGGCCGCCTTGACCGGATCGGCCAGAAGCACACTATCCAGCTGCACATCCCGTACCTGCAGGACAGCCCGCAAGAGCGCCTGTTCCAGTGGTACCACGAAGGCCTCAACGCCTTCCTCAACACCTGCCCCACCGGCAATGCCCTGCAGCACCAGTTCGGCCCACGCCTGCTGCCTCTGCTCGAAGGCGGCGAAAACAAGGCCTGGGATACCCTGGTGGCCGACGCCCGCAGCGAACGCGAACGCCTGGAAGCCGAACTGCACACTGGCCGTGACCGCCTGCTGGAACTCAATTCCGGCGGCGCCGGCGAAGGTCAGGCGCTGGTCGAGGCCATTCTCGAACAGGACGACCAGTTCGCCCTGCCGATCTACATGGAAACCCTGTTCGACGCCTTCGGCATCGACAGCGAAGACCATTCCGAGAATGCACTGATCCTCAAGCCGAGCGAGAAGATGCTCGATGCCAGCTTCCCGCTGGGCGACGATGAAGGCGTGACCATCACCTACGACCGTGGCCAGGCGCTGTCACGCGAGGACATGCAATTCCTCACCTGGGAGCACCCGATGGTACAGGGCGGCATGGATCTGGTGCTGTCAGGCTCGATGGGCAACACCGCCGTGGCGTTGATCAAGAACAAAGCGCTCAAACCAGGCACTGTCCTGCTTGAACTGCTGTTCGTCAGCGAGGTGGTGGCACCCCGTAGCCTGCAACTGGGCCGCTACCTGCCGCCAGCGGCACTGCGCTGCCTGCTCGACGCCAATGGCAACGACCTGGCGTCACGCGTTGCTTTCGAAACCCTCAACGACCAGCTCGAGAGTGTACCGCGCGCCAGCGCCAACAAGTTCGTCCAGGCCCAGCGCGATGTGCTGGCCAAGCGTATCAGTGGCGGCGAGGAGAAGATCCTGCCGGCCCACAACGAGCGCGTGGCCGAAGCCCAGCGCCGCCTGGCAGCCGAGGCCGACGAAGAGCTGGCGCGCCTGGTGGCATTGCAAGCGGTCAACCCAAGTGTGCGTGACAGCGAAATCGACGCCCTGCGCAAGCGGCGCGAAGATGGCCTGGCAATGCTGGAGAAGGCCGCCCTGCGCCTGGAAGCCATTCGCGTGCTGGTGGCTGGCTAGCGCAGGCCCCGCGCCCCTTGTGGGAGCGGGCACGCCCGCGAACACCGGCAAAGCCGGTGGCATCCACCGCAGTGGATGCTTCGCGGGCTCGCCCGCTCCCACAGGAAGGCATTAGGGCCCCAAATTTATTCCTCACTGCGATTGGAGTTATAACCAAATCGTAGAAATCATTGTGCCATTAGTCAGGAAGGCTTAAGTACTCCTTCCTATACTGCCTCTGGACAGTCTGCACAGGGTTGTAGCGCAGACGAGTGAAGACTCGATCAAGAGGCATTCCATGGAATGGCTGGGGCTGCAACTGTTCACCGATCTTCCCGCAACCGGGCGCATCGTCATCGACTGCCGTCATGAACCGCTCTTGGTTCTGCTCGCCTATTTCGTTGCTTGCGCGGCCTGTTTCGCCACGCTCGACATGGCCGAGCGTCAGTCCCACAGCGACGACCCCACCGCCCACCGACAATGGAACATGCTTGGAGCCTGCTGCCTGGCAGGCGGCATATGGGCCATGCATTTCATCAGCATGCTGGCCTTTCGGGCCCCGGTGGACGTGCACTACGACGTATCCCTGACCATTCTTTCACTGCTCATCGCACTGGGCGTGGCCTGGTTGGCCATGCACAGCCTCGAACGCAGCAACATGCGCGCGCACTATTTCGTGCCGAGCGCAGGGCTGATCGGCCTGGGCATCATCCTCATGCATTTTGTCGGCATGGCCGCGATGGAAACGGGTGCCCGCCAGTACTACCAAACCGGCTTGCTACTTGCCTCTGCCGCCATTGCCCTGCTCACCGCCCTGACCGCGCTGTACCTGGCCCGCTACTTGCGCAATGGCAGCGGTACCCTGTACCAGGCCATGAAGTACGGCGCCAGCCTGCTGATGGCCGGCGGCATCGTCGCCACTCATTTCACCGCGATGTCGGCCATGACCTTGGTCATCCCTGCCGATACCGCACTGCGCCTGCCGTCGGGCGACAACAGCCTGCAACTGGGACTGGGCATCGGCTTCATCACCCTGCTGATCAGTGGCGCCAGCATCAGCGCCGCACTGGCCGACAAGAAGCTGCAAAGCAAGGAGCACGACCTGCGCCGGGTCAGCGTACTGCTCAGCCAACTGGACCAGGCCCGCGCTTCGCTGCAGCAGGCGGCGCACTATGATGCCCTGACCAACCTGCTCAACCGCCGTGGATTCAACCAGGTATTCGCCGAGCGCCTGGTCGAACATCAGGCCAGCGAAAACCGCCTGGCTGTCATGTTCCTCGACATCGACCATTTCAAGCGTATCAACGACAGCCTTGGCCACGACGCCGGTGACGAGCTGCTCAAGGTGATCGCCAACCACATCAAGGCCGCTACCCGCAACCACGACCTGGTTGCGCGCTTTGGTGGCGACGAGTTCTGTGTGGTCACCAGCCTGAACAGCCGCGACGAAGCCCGCCACCTGGCCCAGCGCATCATGCAACGGATGAAAGACCCCATCGACCTGGGCGGGCGGCGCATGGTCATGACCACCAGCATCGGTATAAGTATCTTCCCGGACGATGGCAGCACAGCCGAAGAGCTGCTCAAGCATGCCGACCTGGCCCTCTACCAATCCAAGGACAACGGGCGCAACAGCCTGAATTTCTTCAATGACAGCCTGAAGGCTCGCGCGTCGATCGCCTTGCAACTGGAAGAAGAGCTGCGCCTGGCGCTGCTCGAAGAGCGCGGGCTGTGTGTGCACTACCAGCCGATCTTCGACCTGCGCAGCGGGCAAGTGGCCAAACTGGAAGCGCTGGTACGCTGGCAGCATCCTCAACACGGCCTGCTCGGGCCCGACCGTTTTGTCGGCATTGCCGAAGCCAACGGCCTGATCATCGACCTTGACCTGTGGGTGCTGCGCCATGCCTGTGCCGACCTGGCCCACTTGCAGCGCCACGGCTACGGCGAGGTCCAGGTCACGGTCAATTGCTCGGCAGTCACCCTCAGCCACGACGAACTGCCTAACGAAGTAGAAAAGGCGCTGTTCCACGCCGGCCTTGCGCCGCGCCACCTGGAGCTGGAGGTGACCGAGAACGCCCTGGTAGGGGATATCCAGCGCACGGTCAGCCTGCTCAAACGCGTCAGGGCTCTGGGGGTGGCACTTTCGATCGATGATTTTGGTACCGGCTACTCGTCACTGGCTTACCTCAAGCGCCTGCCGCTGGATGTGCTGAAGATCGACCGCACCTTCCTGCAGGATGTACCGGGCAGCCAGAAAGACCGGGAAATTGTCCAGGCGATCATCGCCATGGCGCATACCCTGCACCTGCGGGTAGTCAGCGAGGGCGTGGAAACCGCCGAACAGCAGGCGTTCCTCGAAAGCCATGGTTGCGACTACCTGCAGGGCTACCTGTTGGGGCGCCCCGTACCGCTGGCCGAGTTGCGCCCACTGCTGGAGCGGTTGCAGCGCCAGAATGGCCGGATCACACCTTGTTGCGGTACAGCTCTACCAGGGTCGCCGGATCTTTTTGCAGGTAACCCTGGCTACCGTGCAAGCGCATCAGTTGCGCGGCAAGGCCACTGAGCGGCGTCGCCGAGCCTTGCTCGCGGGAAAACTTGACCGCGCCATCGAGGTCCTTGAGCAGCGTGCGTACGTGCCACTTGATTGGCTCGAAGCGGCTCTCGGCCATTTGCGGTGCAAGAATCTGCAATGGCTTGGAGTCGGCAAAGCCACCCGCCAGCGCTTCAGCGATCAGCGTCGCGTCCACGCCCGACTGTTCGGCCAGTGCCACCACTTCTGCAATTACCAGGGCATTGCAGGCTACGATCATCTGGTTGCAAGCCTTGGTCACCTGGCCCGCGCCTACCGCGCCCATATGCGTCACGCGCTGACCAAGCACCTGCAGCACCGGGCGTGCACGCTGCAGATCGGCCTCTTCACCGCCCACCATGATCGCCAGCGTGCCCGCTTCGGCACCGGGCGTACCGCCAGAGACAGGTGCATCCAGCCAGGCCATGCCACACAGTGCTGCCAGTTCGGCAGCCATTTCACGGGTGGCGGTGGGTTCCAGGCTGGAGAAATCGATCAGCAACTGGCCGCTGCGCCCGCCCAGGGCAACGCCCTGCTCGCCGAACACCACTTCACGCACCACCGCCGTGTCTGCCAGGCACAGTAGCACCATGTCGCTGTCACGGCACAATTCGGCCGGGCTGCTGGCCAGGCGCGCGCCAGCAGCGACCAGTGCGGCGCACTTGTCCGGGCTGCGGTTCCATACCGTCAGCGGATAACCCGCTGCCAGCAGGCGGCGGCACATGGGCAGGCCCATCAGGCCAATGCCGGCGAATCCAAGCGAAGGTAGTGCAGTGCTCATCGATAAACTCCTGACTGATTCGAACATTTCCCAGGCTGGCGACGGTCCCGGTGGCGACTGGCAGAACGGTGGCCACATTACGCATCCCGTAAACTGTTACCGCCACGCCGAATTGTTACTTCCCTCTACCCGTCTTGATTGCTTTCAAGCACCAAAACGGCGCTGATGCGTAATTTTGCGCACTAAAAAAGATCACGCCTCATCCTGGCCCTTCACCTGAATCACGATGAACGGTGAAACCACCACCGCCCAGATCTCTGGGTCGCGGCTTTGCAGGTCCAATGCCTGCTCGGCAGACACCGGCCCAACAGTGCCATCACTACGCCACTTGGCGAAGATCTCGCTGCGATTCTCGGCCATCGCCTCGGCAACGGCGATCAGGTCAAGGCTGGGGTCGACCCAAATCAGGTCACCCTTGGCCCAAAAACGCTCCAACGCTTTCCACTCGATGATTGCCGTCTCGCCAAGCAATTTGGCATAGAGGGTGCTTGTTTGATCAGTCATGGGTGGTATCCGCAAAAAATCGGTCAATAAAAAGGTCGGCATTTTTGCAGAAAAACCCGGTTTCAAATATGTAATTTGGTCGATTGGCCCCGAAGTTGTGGGACGGGGTCGCAGATGCAGGCAGTTTGATGGCGCCTTTCTGTATCTTTCTGTCGATCAAGCGACAACGCAGGAAAGACGCACTTTTCGACCGCTTTTCAAGCGCTCGAACAGCGCTCTACACTGTACCGGTACAGTTCCGGGACATGTTCCGGGGGAAGGTGGGCTAGCGCGTTGGCATGGCCACGCCGCAAATCCCGCCCGGTCTGTAGCCCTGGCCGCCAGGACTATAAGAATTACAACAGAATGAGTGGAGCACTATGATCAAGATTTCCAAGCTGTTCGCCGCAATGGTACTGGCCGGGGTAGCCAGCCATTCGTTTGCCGCCGATACCATCAAGATCGGCATCGCCGGTCCCAAGACGGGTCCCGTGACCCAGTACGGCGACATGCAGTTCATCGGCGCCAAGCAAGCCATCAAGGATATCAACGCCGCGGGCGGCGTGGATGGCAAGATGCTCGAAGCCAAGGAATACGACGACGCCTGCGACCCTAAACAGGCCGTGGCAGTCGCCAACAAAGTGGTCAACGACGGCGTCAAGTTCGTGGTCGGCCACCTGTGCTCCAGCTCCACCCAGCCAGCGTCCGACATCTACGAGGACGAAGGCGTGATCATGATCACCCCGGCCGCCACCTCACCGGAAATCACCGCCCGTGGCTACAAGCTGATTTTCCGCACCATCGGCCTGGACAGCGCCCAGGGCCCGGCTGCCGGCAACTACATCGCCGACCACGTCAAGCCGAAGGTCGTTGCCGTCCTGCACGACAAGCAGCAGTACGGTGAAGGCATCGCCACCGCCGTCAAGCAGACCCTGGAAAGCAAAGGCACCAAGGTTGCCGTGTTCGAAGGCCTGAACGCGGGTGACAAGGACTTCTCCTCGATCATCCAGAAGCTCAAGCAGAACAACGTCGACTTCGTCTACTACGGCGGCTACCACCCAGAGCTGGGCCTGATCCTGCGCCAGGCTCAGGAAAAAGGCCTGAAAGCCAAGTTCATGGGTCCGGAAGGCGTGGGTAACGACTCCATTTCGCAGATCGCCCAGAACGCCTCCGAAGGCCTGCTGGTCACCCTGCCGAAGTCGTTCGACGCGGACCCGGCGAACAAGAAGATCGTCGACGCCATCAAGGCTGACGGCAAGGACCCAAGCGGCCCGTTCGTATTCCCTGCCTACTCGGCTGTCGAGCTGATCGCTCAAGGCATCAAGAAAGCCGGTTCTGATGATACCGACAAGGTGGCCGAGGCCATCCACAAAGGCACCTTCAAGACCCCGACCGGCGACCTGTCGTTCGACGACAAAGGCGACCTGAAAGACTTCAAGTTCGTGGTCTACGAATGGCACTTCGGCAAGCCGAAGACCGAAGTCTCCCCTCAGTAACTGCGTGACTAATAGCTGACCTACGAGCCCACTGTGCGAGCAGTGGGCTTCGTTTTATGAGGTTCATGGGCCCGATCCCCGCGATCCGGGGGCCGGCTCACCTGAAAATCTTAAAACCGTCACCCGCGGTTTCCTGGCCGTACCCCTGCCAGTGAAATGCAAATCAGGTTTTTAGGAGCGCTGTAATGCCTGAGATCTACCATTTCTTCCAACAACTGGTTAATGGATTGACCATCGGCAGCACCTATGCCTTGATCGCCATCGGCTACACGATGGTGTACGGCATCATTGGCATGATCAACTTCGCCCACGGCGAGGTGTACATGATCGGTTCCTACGTGGCCTTCATCGCCCTGGCGGGCCTGGCCATGATGGGTATCCATTCGCTGCCGATCCTGATGACCGTCGCCTTCGTCGCGACGATCTTCGTCACCAGTGCCTATGGCTACAGTATCGAACGGGTTGCCTACCGCCCCCTGCGCAACAGCAACCGTCTGATCCCGCTGATTTCTGCCATCGGCATGTCGATCTTCCTGCAGAACACGGTCTTGCTTTCGCAGGACTCCAAGGACAAGTCCATCCCCAACCTGATCCCCGGGAGTTTCTCCTTCGGGCCAGGCGGTGCTGAAGAAGTACTGATCAGCTACATGCAAATCCTGGTGTTCGTCGTCACCCTGGTGGCCATGACCCTGCTCACCCTGTTCATCTCTCGTTCCCGCCTGGGCCGCGCCTGCCGCGCCTGCGCCGAGGACATCAAGATGGCCAACCTGCTGGGCATCAACACCAACAACATCATCGCCCTCACCTTCGTCATCGGTGCCGCCCTGGCTGCCGTGGCGGCCGTGCTGCTGAGCATGCAGTACGGGGTGATCAACCCCAACGCCGGTTTCCTGGTGGGCCTGAAGGCTTTCACCGCGGCGGTACTGGGTGGCATCGGCAGCATCCCGGGCGCCATGCTCGGCGGGCTGGTGCTGGGCGTGGCCGAAGCGTTCGGTGCCGATATCTTCGGCGACCAGTACAAGGACGTGGTGGCATTCGGCTTGTTGGTTCTTGTCCTGCTATTCCGGCCGACCGGCATTCTGGGCCGCCCGGAGGTTGAAAAAGTATGAACAGAAATCTCAAACAGGCGTTCTTCAGCGCCTTGCTGGTCTGGGCCGTGGCCTTCCCGGTACTGGGCCTGAAACTGAGCATCGACGGCATCAGCCTGGTCGTGCACAGTCAGGGCTCGTTCACCATCAGCATCATCGCCGTGTGTTCCGTGCTGATGTTCCTGCGCGTGCTGTTCGACAAGCAGTGGAGTTCGGTGATGGGCCGCCGATCGGATCGCAAGCTGATCCCCCCGGCAGTCAGCAACTACCTCACCCTGCCCAAGACCCAGCGCTATGTCATCATCGGGTTGATCGTGGTGGCACTGGTATGGCCGTTCTTCGGCTCTCGTGGTGCGGTCGACATTGCCACGCTGATCCTGATCTACGTGTTGCTGGGCCTGGGCCTGAATATCGTGGTCGGTCTGGCGGGCCTGCTCGACCTCGGCTACGTGGGCTTCTATGCCGTCGGTGCCTACAGCTACGCCATGCTCTCGCATTACCTGGGCTGGAGCTTCTGGGTGTGCCTGCCGATTGCCGGCCTGATGGCTGCCACGTTCGGCTTCCTGCTCGGCTTCCCGGTGCTGCGCCTGCGTGGTGACTACCTGGCGATCGTGACCCTCGGTTTCGGTGAGATCATCCGCCTGTTCCTGCGTAACCTCACCGACTGGACCGGCGGCCCCAACGGCATCAGCAACATCCCCAAGCCGGAGTTCTTCGGCCTGACCTTCGAACGCCGTGCGGCCGAGGGCATGCAGACCTTCCACGAGTTCTTCGGGCTGCAATACAACTCGATCAACAAGGTCATCTTCCTGTACCTGGTGGCCCTGCTGCTGGCCCTGCTGGCGTTGTTCGTGATCAACCGCCTGCTGCGCATGCCGATCGGCCGTGCCTGGGAAGCCCTGCGTGAAGACGAGATCGCCTGCCGTGCTCTGGGCCTGAACCCGACCGTGATCAAGCTCTCGGCATTCACCCTGGGTGCCTGCTTCGCCGGCTTCGCCGGCAGCTTCTTCGCCGCGCGCCAAGGCCTGGTGACGCCGGAGTCGTTCACCTTCATCGAGTCGGCGATCATCCTCGCCATCGTCGTGCTGGGTGGCATGGGTTCACAACTGGGCGTGATTCTCGCGGCCATCGTGATGATCCTGCTGCCTGAGCTGATGCGTGAGTTCAGCGAATACCGCATGCTGATGTTCGGTGCGCTGATGGTGTTGATGATGATCTGGCGTCCGCAAGGCCTGCTGCCTATGCAACGTCCACACATGGAGCTGCGTCGATGAGCCGCGAAATTCTGCAAGTCAGCGGCCTGAGCATGCGCTTCGGCGGCTTGTTGGCGGTCAACGGCGTGGCCCTGACCGTCAAAGAAAAACAGGTGGTGGCATTGATCGGCCCGAACGGCGCCGGCAAGACCACCGTGTTCAACTGCCTGACCGGCTTCTACAAGCCCAGCGGCGGCACCATCCTGCTCGATGGCCAGCCGATTCAGGGCCTGGCCGGCCACCAGATCGCCCGCAAGGGCGTGGTGCGGACCTTCCAGAACGTGCGGCTGTTCAAGGAAATGACCGCACTGGAAAACCTGCTGATCGCCCAGCACCGCCACCTCAACACCAACTTCTTCGCCGGCCTGTTCAAGACCCCGAGCTTCCGCCGCAGCGAGAAGGAGGCCATGGAACGCGCGCAGTACTGGCTGGAGAAGGTCAACCTGACCGAGTTCGCCAACCGTACGGCCGGCACCCTCGCCTACGGGCAGCAACGCCGCCTCGAAATTGCCCGCTGCATGATGACCCAGCCACGCATCATCATGCTCGATGAACCGGCAGCCGGCCTGAACCCGAAGGAAACCGAAGACCTCAAGGCTCTGATCGCCTACCTGCGTGAGTCGCACAACGTCACCGTGCTGCTGATCGAGCACGACATGAAGCTGGTGATGAGCATTTCCGACCATATCGTGGTGATCAACCAGGGTACCCCCCTGGCCGACGGCACGCCGGAAGAGATCCGCGACAACCCTGACGTGATCAAAGCCTACCTGGGGGAAGCGTAAATGCTGAAGTTCGAAAACGTTTCCACTTTCTACGGCAAGATCCAGGCGTTGCACAGCGTCAACGTGGAGATCAACCAGGGCGAGATCGTCACCCTGATCGGCGCCAACGGTGCCGGCAAGTCGACCTTGCTGATGACCCTGTGCGGTTCGCCGCAGGCGCACAGCGGCAGCATCAAGTATCTGGGGGAAGAACTGGTCGGCCAGCCGTCCTCGCACATCATGCGCAAGAGCATCGCGGTGGTGCCGGAAGGCCGCCGCGTGTTCGCTCGTCTGACGGTCGAGGAAAACCTGGCCATGGGCGGTTTCTTCACCGACAAGGGCGACTATCAGGAGCAACTGGACAAGGTCCTGCAACTGTTCCCGCGCCTGAAAGAGCGTTACATCCAGCGCGGCGGCACCATGTCCGGTGGCGAGCAGCAGATGCTGGCCATCGGCCGGGCGCTGATGAGCAAGCCCAAGCTGCTGCTGCTCGACGAGCCTTCGCTGGGCCTGGCGCCGATCATCATCCAGCAGATCTTCGACATCATCGAACAGCTGCGCCGCGATGGCGTGACGGTGTTCCTGGTGGAGCAGAACGCCAACCAGGCGCTGAAGATCGCTGACCGGGCGTACGTGCTGGAAAACGGCCGGGTGGTGATGCAGGGTACCGGTGAAGCACTGCTGACGGACCCGAAGGTACGCGACGCGTATCTGGGGGGATAGGTATTTAACGTAGAAAGGAGACAACCAACAGGCTCTCCATTGCGCCTGTCACGTTGCCCGACACCTCAATGTTCTGTAGCCGATGCTACCAAGCATTGAGGTCGTCGGTCTCGGTACCACGCTAGTCAAGCTGCGCCGCAAACCCCTTCATAGAACTTAAATTGTTATTGGGACCACTATCGCCAGAAACCAAGATTTTTTGCTCTAAATCGACCTGCAGGCCCTGTAGATATGTGACCGCATCTCCAAAAGGTGCGAGTATCCTCCAGCCCTGCTCGCCAAATGTAGGATCAAGTACCCCTTTGGAATCATATCGAACCAGCAGCACCTGCCGCTGATAACCTGCATTGCGCGTCACTGCACCTCCCGCCACGGCCACCTTGCCATCGGCCATTTCAGCAATCCCGCCCCAAAGGAAGTCAACCTCAACGCCATCAGGCAGCTCAAAGAGCAACGGTTTACCGCCGTTGAAAGACGGCTCCGGCAGGCCGGTTGGATCTATGCGTACCACCATCCCATAGAAGCGCCAGGGATCACGTGCTGCAAGGTAACCACATGCGACGTATCCGCCGTCCGCCATGATCGCCACGTGAGCAAGCTCCATTTGACTCAGCTCTGGATGAGGGATACCTGCGG
The DNA here is from genome assembly GCF_043105275.1 of Pseudomonas sp. TYF_14. NCBI lineage: Bacteria > Pseudomonadati > Pseudomonadota > Gammaproteobacteria > Pseudomonadales > Pseudomonadaceae > Pseudomonas > Pseudomonas sp. TYF_14. The sequence continues at coordinate 47,399 of NZ_JBICLK010000046.1, read as the reverse complement.
ATACAGAATCGAAAATCGAATAACCTTCCTCACCGAACGTCTTGTCCAGCGAGCCATCGGCCTTGTACCGACAGAAAAATCCGCGCATCCCAACCGACAGGTCGCCCAGTGTGCCAACTACCACAGCGCCCCCGTCTGCAGAAGCGATAACGGCGGGGGCATCTGTGTCCAAAGTCGGATGCTTAACGCTAACAATGCCAGTGCCATTGAACTCAGCATCCAGCGCTCCGTTTGCTAAACAGCGCAGCAACGAGAAATCACCTGCAAAGCGGTTACCCAGAACCCCGTAAAATTTGCCGTCCTTGGCGGGTGTCAATGCGCCCAGCACTGCCGACGAAAAAACAGAATCCTGACGACCGTCATTGTTTCTTCCACGCCCCGCTGAACTTGCACTCATCTTTTCAACTTTGTGGAAGACCGTGCCGGCCTGCCCAAACGACATATCGACCTCACCATTGAGCTTGAAGCGAACCAAGCCCAGCTCCGATGCATTATACAAACCAGCGATTACGCCTCCGTCAGGTTGAGGAATCAACCCTGCAGCGCGCGGAAAATCATCCGTAAAATCAGAAATATTATGGGAGCTGAAACCTCGCAAACCAAACGTCAAATCTGCTGTACCATCATGCTTTACACGCCCTACCATAATCGTTTTACCAAGGCCATCCAGCAAATATCGCTTACCTCCAACGGGGAGAACCAGCGTACTTTTATTGGTGGCCTCGGGAATCGGAAAAGGTACTCGATATTCAATATCAAATCCCGCTACCTGCTTATTCTGACTCATGTTTTATATCCTCTAAAATAATTAATAAAGTCCGCAACCATTCATATGCAGAGGCAAATGATCATCCCTGAAGCAGAAAGCAGCGGGTATAAAATTCTTGCCAATTAAAAACAGCTTGACTACTGACAAATATAACTAATGGCCCAGGGCTATCACTTCATCAAGTATCCGGGCATTCCTGGCCCGACTCGCGCGTCGTTTTCATAGGCCTCAATGGAGATAATGTCACTTGTGGAGTTCGTCCGGTCTCAGTAACGTGGCCAGCTCTTTGGCAAAGATTCCCCGGAGTTCGCCCATGCGCCTAACCCCTACCCTGCTGCTGACCACCCTGCTACCCCTGTTCGGCGGTTGCCAGCTCATGGCTGACGCCCCCAACGACCCGAACATCGGCACCACGCGCATGCAGGGCGAACTGCGTGCCGCCGGTGGCCAGTTGCTGTTCAAGCCGTGCAGCGAAAACCGCACCTTCGTGATCAACGACGTCGCCGCCACCGGCATCCTGCAAGAGGCCGCCAACCTGGCCAAGGATGCCAACGACAAGCTGTTTGCCGATGTCCGAGGGCGCCTTACCGGCAGCAAGCAGGCCACCAACGACGGCCAACTGGAAGTACGCCATCTGTACCGCCTGGAACCTTCCACCCGCGCCTGCGAGGACCCCAACTTCAAACAGCTGACCCTGCGCGCCAACGGCCACGAACCGGGTTGGGACATCAAGGCCAGCGGCAAAGGCATGGTGCTCAACCGCATCGACCAGCCCCCCCTGCCCCTGCCATTCCTGGAAGAAGAAGTGCCCGGCGGTGGCCTGACCCTGACCAGCGAAGCCAACGGCCAGCACGTGGAGCTATGGGCCGCGCCGCAACGCTGTGTAGACAGCGCCACCGGCGCCATCTACCATCTGCGCGCCGAATTGCGCATCGACGGCAAGACCCTGCAAGGCTGCGGTTACTACGGTGGGGCGCGCGACAACTGATCACCGGGCGCTTTTATCCTGCCAGTCGGGGCGTCTAACAGCTTATACTTGGCGGTTTGTGTAAAGCCGCCGGCCGCCCATGGCCGGGATACTGGACCCTGCCATGCTACGAATCACCGAACTGAAGCTGCCCCTGGACCATCCCGACGAAGCGCTGCGCGAAGCCATCGTCCAGCGCCTGGGCATCCGCGACGAGCAACTGCTCAGCTTCAACCTGTTCAAGCGCAGCTACGATGCGCGCAAGAAGAACAGCGAGCTGCTGTTCATCTACACCATCGATCTGGAAGCCAGCAACGAGGCCGAGCTGCTCAGCAAGTTCGCCGATGATCGCAACATCGGCCCGGCCCCAGACGTCACCTACAAGTTCGTCGGCCAGGCCCCGGCAGGCCTGCAGGAGCGCCCGATCGTGGTCGGTTTCGGCCCGTGCGGCATCTTTGCCGGCCTGTTGCTGGCACAAATGGGCTTCAAGCCGATCATCCTCGAACGTGGCAAGGAAGTGCGCCAGCGCACCAAGGACACCTGGGGCCTGTGGCGCAAGAGCGTGCTCAACCCCGAGTCCAACGTGCAGTTCGGTGAAGGCGGCGCCGGTACCTTCTCGGACGGCAAGCTGTACAGCCAGATCAAGGACCCGCAACACCACGGCCGCAAAGTGCTGGAAGAATTCGTCAAGGCCGGTGCGCCAGACGAAATCCTGTACATCAACAAGCCGCACATCGGCACCTTCCGCCTCACCGGCATGGTCGAACAGATGCGCCAGGACATGATCGCCCTGGGGGCCGAAGTGCGCTTCCAGGAGAAGGTCACCGACCTGTTGATCGAAGATGGCCAACTGACCGGTGTAGTGCTTGAAAGCGGCGAGCAGTTGCACTCGCGCCATGTGGTATTGGCCCTGGGCCACAGCGCCCGCGACACCTTCCGCATGCTGCACGCCAAAGGTGTCTACATGGAAGCCAAACCGTTCTCGGTGGGCTTCCGTATCGAGCACCCGCAAACGCTGATCGACAAGGCACGCCTGGGCAAGTATGCCGGCCACCCAAAACTGGGTGCCGCCGACTACAAGCTGGTTTACCACGCCAAGAATGGCCGCTCGGTATACAGCTTCTGCATGTGTCCGGGTGGCACCGTGGTCGCGGCCACCAGCGAGCCAGGGCGAGTCGTCACCAACGGCATGAGCCAGTATTCGCGTAACGAGCGCAACGCCAACTCCGGCATCGTCGTCGGCATCGACCCCGAGCGCGACTACCCGGGTGGCCCGTTGGCCGGTATCGAACTGCAGGAGCGCCTGGAGGCGCACGCCTATGTAATGGGCGGCAGCAACTACCAGGCCCCGGCACAGCTGGTGGGTGATTTTGTCGCCGGCCGGCCCTCGACCGCACTGGGCAGTGTCGAGCCGTCCTACAAGCCGGGCGTGACCTTGGGTGACCTGGCGCCGAGCCTGCCGGACTTCGCCATCGAGGCGATCCGTGAGGCACTGCCGGCGTTCGACCGGCAGATCAAGGGCTATAACCTGCATGATGCGGTGTTGACCGGGATCGAGACGCGTACCTCGTCGCCACTGCGGATTACCCGGGGTGAGGACTACCAGAGCCTGAACATCAAAGGGCTGTTCCCGGCGGGTGAAGGGGCCGGGTACGCGGGCGGGATCCTGTCAGCCGGTGTGGATGGCATTCGCATCGCCGAGGCAGTGGCGCGGGATATGCTCGGCCTCTGACTCTTTAGCGACTGACAGGGCCTCTTCGCGGGTAAACCCGCTCCTACACGGAACAATGGTCCCCTGTAGGAGCGGGTTTACCCGCGAAAGGGCCCGGTCCGGCATCAGACTATTCCAGCACCTACTCCAGACTTCCCCTCCCCCATCCTTCCCCAAATCCATCTAGGCTTGCCCCAGGCCTGTCAGCAACAACATATAACAAAAACGAATATGTCTTTTGTTTGAAAGCATATCTCTACAGGCTAGGGTGTACGCCCGTACCCTGCGTAAACTGCTCATGGAGGGCCTACAGCCCGTGCGTAGCCTGTTTACCCGTTTCTTCCAGCTCGAAGCCGCCAGTGGCCTGCTGTTGATCGCCGCCGCCGTTCTGGCCCTGATCATCAACAACTCGCCACTGTCCTACCTGTACGGCGGCTTGCTCGAGGTACCCGTCGCCGTCCAGGTCGGCGCGCTGAACATCGCCAAGCCATTGCTACTGTGGATCAACGACGGCCTGATGGCCCTGTTCTTCCTGCTCATCGGCCTGGAGGTCAAACGCGAGGTGGTCGACGGTCACCTGTCCAAGCCCTCACAAGTGATTCTGCCTGCCACCGCAGCCGTGGGCGGCATGGTGGTGCCAGCGCTGATCTACTGGTTCATCAACCGTGACAACCCTGCAGCCGTGGCAGGCTGGGCGATCCCTACCGCCACCGACATCGCCTTCGCCCTCGGCGTCCTGGCCCTGCTCGGCAAGCGCGTACCAGTGTCACTGAAGTTGTTCCTGATGACCCTGGCGATCATCGACGACCTGGGTGCGATCATTGTCATCGCCCTGTTCTACTCCGGCACCCTGTCGAGTGTGTCGCTGCTGCTGGCTGCGGCCTGTCTGCTGGTGCTGGTGGCGATGAACCGGCTTGGCGTGATCAAGCTTGGCCCCTACATGATCGTTGGCCTGATCCTGTGGGTTTGTGTGCTCAAGAGTGGCGTGCATGCCACCTTGGCCGGTGTCGCGCTGGCCTTTTGCATCCCGCTGCGTACACGCAATGCTGAATCGTCGCCGCTGCTGGCGCTGGAACATGCCCTGCACCCCTGGGTGGCCTATGCCATCCTGCCAATTTTCGCCTTTGCCAATGCCGGCGTTTCGCTGGCAGGCATGACCGTAGACAGCTTCACCCACCCCGTGCCGATGGGCATCACGATCGGCCTGTTGCTGGGCAAGACCGTGGGGGTTTTCGGCCTGACCTGGGTGGCGGTCAAGCTGCGCCTGGCCGCGCTGCCTGCGGGCGCTGGTTGGGGGCAAATTCTGGGGGTGGCGATACTCTGCGGCATTGGCTTTACCATGAGCCTGTTCGTAGGCTCGCTCGCCTTCGCCCCGGGTAGCAGTGAGTACGCCGGCATGGACCGCATGGGCATTCTTACTGGTTCGTTCTTTGCTGCGGTGATCGGCTACGCCGTCACCGCAATGGCCAGCCGCAAAACCAGCGTTGCCTGACTTGGCTGAAGCATGAAAAAACCCCGACTGGCAGCAGCCATGTCGGGGTTTTGTTTTACTGCGTTACGGTCAGTGCGAAACGCGGCTGGTACCGTCAACTGTCATGATGCGCACGCGCTCGCCAACGCGGAAGACTTCGTTCTCCTGCACGGCCTGTACATAGGCGCGCATGCTGCCATCATCTTCACGAACGGTAATTTCGACACCTTGGGTACGGGTCAAGCCTTCTTCTGCTGCGGAACCCGCCAAGCCACCGGCCACGGCACCGATCACGGCAGCCACGATGCTGCCACGGCCACCGCCCACGGCGCTGCCGGCTACACCGCCCACGATGGCACCAGCACCGCCGCCAATCGGGGTCTTGGTGCCCTCGATCTTGACCGGACGCAGGGATTCGATGGTGCCCATACGCACGGTTTGCACGCGGCGGGCTTCGTCACGGGAGTAGCTGTCACCGGTCAGGCTCGAGGCACAGCCCCCCAGCAGCAGCGACATGGTGGTAAAGGTCGCCACCAGCAAAGCGGATTTACGCATGGGTAAAGTCTCCATAAGTCAGGTGCTCATTAGACGCTGCACATTGACGGCTGTCACGGTACAAACGTAATAAAATTGTTTTCATTCAGCCGGGGTACAGCCTGCCGGGCTGTGTCGAAGGCCTTTCAAGTGAGACCAAGAATAGCCATGGATTACTTCATCGTCGTGGTCACCACCGTTGCGGGACTGTATTTCCACTGGTGGTTGTATGTGCGCATGCGCCGCTGGATGGACCGCGACCTGGCGTTGTCGCTGGCAGGGGCCGATCCTGAAAAACGCGCGTTCATGCTGGAAAGGTTGGCGCAGGCGCGGCAGGAGAAGGTGGGGCGTAAGCAACTGGCGGGGTGGTTGGAGCGCGAGGCGGCAGGTTATCCGGGGTAGCTTGATCAATGGCTGGGGCCGCTTGGCGGCCCCAGTTGCTCAGGGCGCCAGCCGCTCTCGCAGCCACTGCCCGTCCACCAGCCGATAGTTCAAACGATCATGCAGACGACTTGCCCGCCCCTGCCAGAACTCGATGCGCTCGGGCAACAAACGGTATCCCCCCCAATGCTCAGGGCAGTGCGGCTGGGTGTCGGAGAAACGCGCTTCGGTGGCCTTTACCAGGCCCTCCAGCTCTTCACGCCCGGCAATCACGCGGCTCTGTGGCGAAGCCCAGGCCCCCAGGCGACTGCCCAACGGGCGTACCTGGTAGTAGGCATCCGACTCCTGCGCCGTGACCTTCTGCACCCGGCCCTCGATGCGCACCTGACGCTCCAGCGCCGGCCAGAAGAAGGTCATTGCCGCAAAGGGGTTGGCTTGCAGTTGCTGGCCCTTGGCGCTGTCATAGTTAGTGAAGAAGGTGAAACCCTGCTCGTCGAGCCCCTTCAACAGCAATACACGGCAATGCGGGCGACCTTCGCCGTCCACGGTGGCCAAGGTCATGGCGTTGGCTTCTACCGGCACCTGCTCGGTTTTCACCGCATCGGCGAACCACTGGTGGAACAGGGCGAACGGCTCCCCTGGTGCCTGGTCTTCGGCCAGGCCATCACGGGTGTAGTCGCGGCGCATATCGGCCAGGGATTGGGTCATTACTGCGGTTCCTTGACGATCAGTTGGTCTTCGCAGGGCTGTTGGCAGCTACTTTCTTGTCAACGGCAGCTTTCTTGGCAGCAGGCTTGGCCGGCGCAGCTTTTTTCTTGGCTGCAGTCTTCGCAGGCGTTTTGGCCTTGGCTACAGGTTTCTTCGCCGCAGCCTTGACGGCAGGTTTGCCACCAGCGGCCTTGGCAGCGGGTGCCTTGGCATCCTGCACCGCCACCATCGAGGCCGGGGCGGGTGCCGGGGCGGCCTGCTGGTATTTGGCCAGCAGCGCGACCATGGTGTTTTGCGGGGTCAGCAACATTTCCACGCGGCGGTTCAGGGCGCGGCCCTCGGCGCTGTCGTTGGCAGCGCGCGGCATCACCGAACCCATGCCCTTGAGGGTCAGGCGGTCACGCTGCAGGCCGCTGAGGCGGAAGATGGCCGATACCGAAGCGGCGCGCTCCAGGCTGAGCTTCTGGTTGGCAACGGCGGCGCCGCTGCTGTCGGCATGGCCCAGTACCAGCACGGCAGTCTTGGGGTCGCCTTCGACAGTCTTGGCAACGCGGGTAATCGGGCCCAGGGACATGGGCAGCAACATGTTCGGGCGATCAGGATTGTACGAGCTGTCCACCGGCAGGGTTACCGCCAGCACGTTGTCACGACGCTCCAGCTCCAGCTTGCTGTCCTTGATCGCTTCGCGCAGCTTGGGCTCGTATTCGTCCAGCCAGGCCTGCGTGGCCTTCTGATCGATCTTCGGTACCACCGGCCCCTTGGCTTGCTTGTCGTCACCGCCAAACGGCCACCACCAGCGGCTGGAGCTTTCCGATTTGGCATCGGCTTTGGCCACGTTTTCAGTGACGGCTGACTTCACTTCCTGCTCGGCAACCTTGTCCGAACCGAAAGGCCACCAGCTGGAGCCACCTTCCTTGGAGCCGTCCGGGGAGTGACTGGCGCAGCCGGTAACGGCGGTCAGGCACAGGGCGAGTGCTAAGGTTTTATGTGAAGACATCAGCGATACACCATGAAATAGAAAGATATTTTGCCTACGAACTTCAGGCGTTGGCATTGAGAATAGTCAAAGGGGTGTGGCAATACCCGCATTACCCGATCAAAGGCAACTGGCAAGGACGCGTACCAGTTTCTGGGCGCGTGGGTCCATCAGCACATAAGGGCCGAGGGTATTGACCACAAAACCGAAGGCCACATCGTACTCCGGGTCGGCAAAACCGACCGAACCACCGGCACCAGGGTGGCCAAAGGCGCGGGCGCCGAGACCAAAGGTGGCATTGGCCACATCGGGCTGGTCGAGCATGCAGCCCAGGCCGAAACGGGTCTGGGTGAGCAAGGTACGGTCCTGGCCAAGGCTATGCTCGCGGGTCAGCTCATCGAGCAGTTCGGATTCAAGCAGGCTGCCGTCCAGCAGCCCGGCATAGAACCCCGCCAGGCTGCGTGCGTTGCCATGGCCATTGGCCGCTGGCTGCTGCATGCGTCGCCATTCCGGTTTGTTGGTGCTGGTCAGTATCGCGGGCGGGTTGGTAAAGGCACGGGTCGACAGCGCCTCAGGCTCGCGCATGGTCACCTGCAGCAAGCGTTGCGCTGCACTGTCTCCAGCATTGCCCTTGCCACGGGCGATATGCGCCACGCGGTGGAACTCCTCGTCGGCCAGGCCAACATGGAAATCCAGGCCCAATGGGCGGGCGGTGCGGGCCACGATCGAGTCGCCAGGGCCACGGCCGTCGGCACGGCGAATCAGCTCGCCGATCAGCCAGCCAAAGGTGATGGCGGCGTAGCCGTGTTCTGTGCCTGGCGTCCACCACGGAGTCTCGGCTGCCAGGGCATCGACCATGATCTGCCAGTCATACAAGGCTTCAGCCGGCAGCAGCTCACGAATGGCCGGCAAGCCGGCACGGTGGCTGAGCAGCTGACGCAAGGTGATCGACTGCTTACCCGCCTGGGCGAACTCGGGCCAGTAGTTGGCCACCGGGGCATCGAGGGCCAGCTTGCCCTCGCCGACCAACTGCAGGGCGGTAACGGCCGCGAAGGTCTTGGTGCAGGAGAACAGGTTGGCGATGGTATCGCTGTGCCAGGCCTGCTGGCCGTCCTTGTCGGCACTGCCGGCCCACAGGTCAACGACGGTTTCGCCACCCACCTGGATGCACAGCGCGGCGCCACGCTCCTGGGGATCATCGAACAGTGCGGCAAAAGCTTCGCGCACAGCTTCGAACTTCAGCTCATAGTGACCCTGGATCTGCACCCGCTGCTCTCCGTACGACCATATCCAAAAAGGTGTGCATTGTTTCAGTAGTTGGGTGTTTTGCAAACAGGCTTGGGCCAAGTGGTCGCGACACAAGGCCGCTCTCACCTGGGTTGACTGCATCCGCCTGATCTCAGGGGGCCGGTTTTTCCAGCTCGGCACGCAGTTGGTTCATGGTTTGCAGATTGCTTTTGCGCACGGCATCGACAAACCCTGGATAGGGCATATCGGTAATCGCCACCAGCCCGAGGTGGCCGTTCTCACCATCGAGCAGGCGACCGCTGGCCGGTTGGTCGAGGTACTGGAACCAGTGCGCGCCAACGATCATCGGCTGCGCCATGGCGGCCTTGAGGAAGTTTGCGTAGGCCGGGCCGCGATCCTCTTCCCGCGCCAGCTCCAATGGCCCCGGCCAGAACGGCCCGCGATCACGCGAGCCGAACTGGAACTCGGACACCAGCACCGGCTTGTCCAGCTCTGCCAGGCGGGCAAAGTCGTAGCCGTCCTGCGGCTTGAGGGTATAGAAGTTGAAGCTCAGTACATCGCAGAACTCGGCACAGGCCTTGACCGCCTCCGGTGTACTGACCGCATAGCGGCCACCCAGGAGCATGTGATTGGGCGCATGCCATTTCAACGAATCGGAAATGGTCTTGAAGTAGGTCTCGGCAAATACCCGCTGGAAGTGCTGGTAGTCACGTTCGATTTCCGGGTGCTCCGGGTCAGGCAACGGCGCCTCGAAGCCAGGATCTTCCATGAGTTCCCAGGCGGTCAGTTCGATGCCCCAGGCCTTGGACAACCCTTCCTGGTTGCGATACTTGTCGCGCAACTGCTTGAGGAATGCGCGTTTGGCTGGCACGTCGGTGGTCAGGCGCAAGGTGCCGTAGGCCAGGCCATAACGGCTCTTGGGGTCGCTTCCAGGGGCGGCCCAGGCCAGTTCGTTATCGGCGAAGTAGCCGATGAGCCAAGGGTCGTCACGGTGATCACGAGCGGCGATGGCCACGGCACGCTCGGTGGCCATGGCAAAACGCGGGTCGAACGGGTCGGGCATGCGGCCCCACCAGTCCATGCCAGTGCTGATGCTGGCGTAGTCGCCTACGATCGACAGCGGCAAGGTATACGGCATGCGTCTGGCTTGGCCAAGCGCCGGCTCGCTCCAGTTGCCAACGGTGTTGAACCCCCAGGCCTGAAGGCGATCAAGCGCATGCGCCTGCCAGCGGTCGGCATCCAGCACCGGCGGCGCGCAATCGGCTGGCTGGCCCTCCACTGCGGGCCGGCAGGGTTTGCCATAGGTACGCTGCAGGTTGGCGGCGTAGAAGTCGAACCAGCGCCCCTGCTTGAAATTGCGCCCTTGCGACGAGGCATTGCCATCGTCGTTGTTGCTTTCGCCATAGAAAGCGGCCAGTGCATCGCCCTCAGCGGGCAAGGCCTTGAACATGCCTTCGCGCCCGGCGACATAGGTACGCCCGCCGTCTGCCGCCACGGCGTTCACCCCCAGGGAATAGAACGGGTGCCCATCCGGCGTTACCAGGTACCAGCGGCCATCACGCTTTTCAGTGCGAAAGAAACCCTTGGCTGCAAAGGCCGGCCCACCCACCAGACCACCGTAGGCGTCCAGTTTCTGCTTGCCGCGCTCTGCCAACCAGCCCTTGAGCTGTTGCTGTTCACGGGTATCGGCCGCCTTGAGCTGCTCGTCACTGGATACCTTCTCGGGCCAGTTACCGCGAGTCGACTGGCCATAAGCATCAATCAGCTCGTGGTAGGCCGCCCTGTACGCCTGGTCGTCATCCTGGATACCGACACGCTCGATCAGCAGGCTCTGCGCCACCTTGGGGCTGGGGATGCTCAGGCTGACCGAGGTCACCTGCTTGAGGTCGACTGCACCGGCGCTGCTGGTCAAAAGGAGGCGCTGACCACCATGGTTCCAGGGCATCGGCGGGCCGGCGCGCATGCCCTGGTCCAGCGGCGAACTGGCCGTCAGGGGCACCATCACGGTTTGCGCGGGGCCAGCGGGCAGGTCGATACGGCTGGTCAAGACGCGGCCATCGCTGCCTTGCACTGTGACATCCACGGTCAATGCCCAATCCATGGCACTTTGCAGGCGCAAGGTCAGGAACTGCCCGGCGGACCAGTCCCACACCCCGCTCTGCGGGCTCAGGCGCAGGGTCGGCTGCTGGGCCGGGTTGAACACCACACGCCGCAACACCTCGCCCTCGGCCGTCTGTTCCGCGTTGTACTGCGGCATGCCGGCATCCACCGTCGCCACATTGACCACCGAAGCCGGGCGCACGAAGCTGAACAGCGTTTGCTGCCCGGCCAGCAAGGGCGAACTGCACAACAAGGCGAATACGGCGGGCAGGGTGCGGCGGATCATAAGGCTGAGGCTCTCCTTCAGGACCCTGATGGGCCCAAGACGAGTAATGGACAATGCGCCGGCGCAAGTGCTCCGGCGATCAGGAAATTTCCCGCCGAAACGGCGGCAGCGCATTGAGAATAGCCTTGCCGTAGCGCTGCGTGACCAGGCGCCGGTCAAGCAAGGTGATAACGCCGCGATCCTGTTCGGTACGCAGAAGGCGACCGCAGGCCTGGATCAGCTTCAACGAGGCGTCAGGCACGGCAATTTCCATGAACGGGTTACCGCCACGTGCCTCGATCCACTCGGCCAGCGCAGCTTCGACCGGGTCGTCGGGCACTGCAAAGGGAATCTTGGCGATGACGACGTGCTCGCAATACGCACCCGGCAGGTCGACACCTTCGGCAAAGCTGGCCAGGCCGAACAGCACGCTGTGCTGGCCATCGTCGACCCGCGCCTTGTGCTTGTTCAGGGTTTCCTGCTTTGAAAGGTTGCCCTGGATGAGCACCAGCTTGCGCCAGTCACGGTCCAGACCATCAAACACATCCTGCATCTGCTTGCGTGACGAGAACAACACCAGCGCGCCACGGGCATCTTCGACGATGTTCGGCAGTTCGCGGATGATCGCCGCGGTGTGCGCTGCTGCATCGCGTGGGTCGGCCTGCAGGTCGGGGACCCGCAACAGGCCGGCATCGCCATGCACGAACGGGCTGGGCACCACGCAGGTGACTGCGTCGCGCGGCAACCCCGAACGCATGCGAAAACGGTCGAACTTGCCCAGCGCGGTCAATGTCGCCGAGGTCACCAGCGCGCCGTGGGCCACGCTCCACAGGCTGCGCCGCAGCATATCGGCGGCGAGGATGGGGCTGGCGTTGACTTCGATGTCGAACAGCGCGCCACTTTCGGCCAAGGTCAGCCAGCGCGCCATGGGCGGGCTGTCTTCCGGGTCTTCGGCGGTGAAGGCCGTCCACAGCTCCCAGTTGCCCTGGGCACGGGTGACCAGGCTGCCGAACAGCGGATACCACTCTTCGGCCTGATGGCTGGCGATGCCGATATTGACCTCGCCGTCCATGCCTTCCTTGAGCAGGTCAGCCAGGCGGGTGAACAAATCGTTGAGGCGGGCAAAGCCCTTTTTCAGTTCGATGCCCACTTCACGAATCTGCTCCGGCACCACCCCACCCTCGAAACGGTAACGCGGGCGCTCACGGCCTTCGGTGTCCTCGCTGGGACGGAAGTCAGCCACCTGTTCACAAAGGGTGAACATGAACTGCTGCTGGGTGCGTACTTCTCGTGCCAGCTCCGGCACCTGCTCGATGTACTTGCCCAGGTCGCCAGGCAGCGGATGCTGGGCCAGCAATTTGGTCAGGTTCTTGGCGGTCTGCTCCAGCCAGTCGGCGGTGGAACGCAGCCGCGAATAATGGGCGAAATGGCCGATCGCCTTGTCTGGCAGATGATGGCCTTCGTCGAACACGTACATGGTATCGCGCGGGTCAGGTAACACCGCACCGCCACCCAGGGCCAGGTCGGCCAGAACCATGTCGTGGTTGGTGACGATCACATCGACCTTGCCCATGCCTTCGCGGGCCTTGTAGAACACGCACTGCTGGAAGTTGGGGCAGTGGCGGCCGGTGCACTGGCTGTGATCGGTGGTCAGCCGTGCCCAGTCCTGGTCTTCCAGGGCCTCTGGCCAGCTGTCACGGTCACCGTCCCAGCGGTTGCCGGCAAGCTTCTCGATCATGCTGTTGAACAGCTTCTGGCTGCGCTCGTCGACTTCGATGCGGAAGCCTTCTTCCTCGAACAACTGGGCCGTGGCTGACTGGGCGTGGCCTTCCTGCAACAGGATGTCGAGCTTGGACAGACACAGATAGCGGCCACGGCCCTTGGCCAGGGCGAAGCTGAAGTTGAGGCCGCTGCTGCGCATCAGGTCGGGCAGGTCCTTGAAGACGATCTGTTCCTGCAGGGCCACGGTGGCCGTGGCGATCACCAGGCGTTTGCCGGCGGCCTTGGCAGCCGGGATGGCCGCCAGGCTGTAGGCTACCGTCTTGCCGGTACCGGTGCCCGCTTCCACGGCCACCACGGCAGGCTCGCCAGCGCGGCGGCCTTCATCGTCGCAGGCTATGTCGCCAAGCACTTTGGCCACTTCGGCGATCATCAGGCGCTGCCCATAGCGCGGCTTGAGGCTCTTGGCTTCGAGAAAACGCGAATAGGCGCCCTGGATAGTGGCTTTGAGTTCGTTGCTGATCATGGTCTGCAGGCGCCCGGAGGGCTGGATATATTTTCAGTGTTTCGCATGGGGCGGCTATCATACCCCGCTATTGCCCTTTCTGCCGCATGGAGATCCGAATGCTCGCCTTTGCCCTGCCCTACACCCTGCATGTTCTGGCCGCACTCGTATGGGTCGGCGGCATGTTCTTCGCCTGGCTGGTGCTGCGCCCGGCAACGGTTGTAGCCCTTGAAGGGCCTGCCCGCCTGCGCTTGTGGGTGGAAGTTTTCCGACGCTTCTTCGGCTGGGTCTGGCTGGCGGTGGCGATTTTGGCGATAAGTGGTATCGGCATGTTGCACATGCGCTTCAGCGGTTTCGAGACGGCGCCCCGGTACGTGCACGTGATGATCGGTGGCGGGATCGCCATGTTTGCCTTGTTCATGCGCATTCAGGCGTTGCTGCTGCCGGAATTGAAGGCAGCGGTGCAGGCCGAGGACTGGCCGACGGGTGCGGCGGTACTGGGGCGCATTCGGCGGATGGTGGGGGTCAATCTGCTGCTGGGGCTGGCCGTCGTTGCGGTGGCCAGTTCGCGACTGGTGATCTGACAGGCGCTGCGTGCAAACAGCAGTGAAGCAGGTGCCACGATGGATGGCACCGGCGTTGCCAGTGTTCGCGGGCAAGCCCGCTCCTGCAAGGGATCGCAGCGAGAGACGCTGCAAGATCAGTTCACCCGCGGCGCCTCCCGCGGACGGGGAATGGACATGACATGGAAGATTCCCGTCAACAGGATTTGCAAACGGTCAAACCAACGGTGACTGCGCCCGCGCAGGCTGCGATTGAAGAACAGCACTTCAAGCAGGTGCAGGCCAAACAAGACGATGCCTGCGGCATTGATCAGCAGATTGAAGGGCAAGGGTTGTGGCATCAGCTGATTGAACAGCACCACCCCCCAGAAAGCGACCGTCAGGACCTTGCCCAGGCCCAGGATGAACTTCATACCACGCCCCTATGGATGGTTGTCATGTCGAGGTGGCCTGATCGAGCAAACCGTGCGAACAACATTAACGGCAATGCCCAGGCAGGCGCCAGCACCACTCAGTTGAGGTGCAGCTCCACCCGTCGGTTGCGCGCGCGGCCCTCCTCGGTTTCGTTATCGGTAACCGGTTCGCTTTCCCCACGGCCCTGGCTGGTGACCTTGCCCATCTCCAGACCCTGGCCGATCAGGTACTCGGCAACGCTGCTGGCGCGGCGTTCGGAAAGTGCCTGGTTGTAGCTGTCGGAGCCCACACTGTCGGTGTGCCCGATCACACGAACCTTGGCCACCGTCGGTGAATTGAGCTTCTCCACCAGGCCTTGCAGGCGTTGCTGGGCCGCCGGCGTCAGTTCGGCGGAGTCGAAGGCGAACATCACCGCGCCGTTGTCATCGAGCGTGATCACCTCTGGCGAGGGTTCGGGTGCACTGGCAGGTGGCGCGGCCGGGTACTGTTTCAGTGGGCAGCCCATGTGATCGACCGCCGTGTTGGCCGGGGTCTCGGGGCAGTGATCGCGCCGGTCGAAAATGCCGTCACCATCTTCGTCACCGTCCTGGGCGTAACAAATCAGCCCGCCGGCGATGGCGCCCAAGGCGCCACCACCGGCGGCCCAGGAAGAACTCTCGATGGCACCAAGGCCACCACCGACCAAGCCGCCCAGCAGGCTGCAGATGGGCCAGGTCCTTTGATTGAGGGGCGCGCTGCCATCGCTGTGCGTAGCGCAGCCCGTGAGCAGGCTGGCAGCCACCAACAGCGGCAAAGCCGCCTTCGACGTCACACTCATGCTGAATGCTCCTGTGTCATTGGCCACAAACGGCTGGCCGGCATGAAGACGCGCCCGTGCCACTGCTCGAGGCACGGGCGCCTGCCGTCTTACCGCTGGATCTTGATCTCGGTACGACGGTTCATGGCACGCCCTTCGGCCGTGGCGTTGTCTGCCACCGGCTGGGTTTCACCCGCACCGACCACCGAAACGAAGCTGCTGCGCGGCACACCGCTCTCGACCAGGTAATCGGTCACCGAATGGGCACGTCGCTCGGACAGTTTCTGGTTGTAGCTGTCGGAACCGACGCTGTCGGTATGGCCGCTGACGCTAAGGCGGGCAGAGGGCGCTTCCTGCTTCAGGCGCGTGGCAATGGTATTGAGGCGCTCTTTGTCACTGGCCGTCAGGCGCGCAGAATCGAACTCGAAGTGCACATCGCGGATGACAATGACTTCTTCCTTCTGCACCACCACTTCTTCGACCACCGCAACCGGCTCAGGCGGGCATCCGTTGGCATCGACCTGCACACCACGCGGGGTGCCAGGGCACTTGTCACGGCTGTCTGGCACGCCGTCGCCATCCTCGTCGCCATCGCCATGGGCCCAGCAATAGCCCGCCGCCAGGCCACCGCCCAGCAACGCACCCCAGCCAGCCCAGCTGGAGCTTTCGATGGCGCCCAGGGCGGCGCCGCCTACACCCCCGACGGCGGCACATTTCGGCCAGTCGGTTTTTTGCAAACCTGCACAACCAGTCAACACACTGGTGAGCAGTACCAGGGGTAACGCTGTGCGTACTATGCTCATTTCATTGCTTCTCCTAGGGGGAATCGGCATAAGGCCGATCTCTGGGAGTAAAGACCGCGCATTCCAACCCTGCCAGCAATAAGCTACGACACGGTCACATGCCTCTTTGCCCGCACGCCGCAGCCCGCTAGTCTTGGATGACTTGAACGAGGAATGGCAATGACCGAAGGTTTCTCCAAACGCACCCCGCAACAGGCCCTGGCAGCCCTGCTCGAGCGCTTCACTCCACAACGGCTGCTGCTGGTAGGTACGCGCTTTCCGGCGCTGGACGCCTTCGCCCAGGCACACCCCCAGGTCACCATCAACACCGCCGCCCCTGGCCCGCTGCCGGCCGAACTGGCCGCCAAGCGCTTTGACCTGGCGGTACTGGTGGACTGCCTGGAACACTTGCCCAAGCGCACCGGCCTGGAGCTGCTCGGCGGTATTCGCAACCTCAATGCCAGCCGGGTTGCAGTGCTGGCCGACCTGGCTGCCTGCGGCTGGCAGGACACCGACTTTTTCGCCCTGGCCATGTCGGCCAGCGAGAAATTCTGCCGTGACCCACAGGTTTTGAGCCTGTTCACCTATGATCTACATGACTATAAGCAGGTCCCGGACTGGCTCAATGCCAGGTTCTGGGCCAACCCTGAAAACTTCGGCAAGTACTGGTGGTGATGATGAGTGTCTCGGTCTGCCCTTGTGGCAGTGGCAACCTGCTTGACGCCTGCTGCGGGCATTACCATGCCGGTACCCCGGCACCGGATGCCCAGGCCCTGATGCGCTCACGCTACAGTGCCTACGTGCTGGGCCTGGTCGACTACCTGGTAGCCACCACCCTACCAGCCCAGCAAGCCGGCCTGGACCGTGCTGCCATGGCCGACTGGAGTGCACAGAGCACCTGGCTGGGCCTGGAGGTGGAAAGCGCAGAAGTGCTGGGCGGCCAACCCGAGCACAGCTTCGTCACCTTCACCGCGCGCTGGCACGACCAAGACGGCGATCATCAGCACCGCGAACGCTCGGCGTTCGTCCAGCATGCCGGTCGCTGGTACTTCATCGACCCAACGGTCGGGCTGAAGGCCGGGCGCAACGACCCCTGCCCCTGCGCCAGTGGGCACAAATTCAAGAAATGCTGCGCCAGCTACGTAGGGAACTGAACATGATCAAGCGCACCCGTCTGCTACTGCTCGGTGCGCTGCTGGCATGGCTGACGGGCTGTGCCAGTTGGGGCGAGGACTGGCGCGAGCCCGAAGTGCATCTGGTCGAGGTCGAAACGGTCAAGGCCAGGTTGCTGGAACAGGAGTTCGTCTTGCACCTGCGGGTCGACAACCCCAATGACAGCCGCCTGTTCATTCGCAACGTGTCGTATGCAATACGCCTCAATGACCTGCTACTGGTGCAGGATGAAGCCAGCGTATGGCGCAGCGTGGGCGGGCATGCACGGCGCACTTTCAAGATCACCGCACGAACCAACCTGTGGCAGCACCTGAAGCCACTGGCCAAGCTGCTCAGAAGCAAGCAGCCGCTGCGTTACTCCCTGCAGGGCGAACTGGCGACCGGGTTGCTCATCCATCGGGACCTGCACATCTCGCGCAGTGGTGAGATAATCCCCGACGATTACATACCGGAGTGACCCTGCAATGTCCCAACAACCCCACGTTCATGGCCCTGACTGCAACCATGGCCATGATCACCACCACGACCACGGCCATGTACACGGCCCGCACTGCAACCACGGCCACCAGGAGCCGGTACGCAACGCCCTGAAGGACGTTGGCCGTAACGACCCGTGCCCGTGCGGTAGCGAGAAGAAGTACAAGAAGTGCCACGGCGCCTGATCGACTGACGCGATAAAAATCTGAGAGATGGCTCGAACACTGTGGGAGCGGGCGCGCCCGCGAACACGGGCGAAGCCCGTGCCATCCA
Organism: Pseudomonas sp. TYF_14; assembly: GCF_043105275.1. NCBI lineage: Bacteria > Pseudomonadati > Pseudomonadota > Gammaproteobacteria > Pseudomonadales > Pseudomonadaceae > Pseudomonas > Pseudomonas sp. TYF_14. The sequence goes on along the minus strand of NZ_JBICLK010000046.1, from coordinate 29,567 downwards.
CAGCGTCGCCTGCTTCGCGGGCTTGCCCGCTCCCACAGTTACCGTGCCAGCCTCTGGATCATGAGCCTGACACAGGTGGCTACGCGGCCTTTCGCCGGTTTGCCCCCAACAGGTCCTGGTACCAGAGGCCGGCATCATAGGCGATGGTCACCAGGGTGGTCTCGACATACCGCGGGTGCTGGGCCATGCGCTGGGCAACCGCCAGGCAGGCAGCGGCTGTATTACCGACAAAAATGCCACTCTGCATGTAGAACCAGCGCTGTGCGGCCAGCATTTCTGCATGTTGCACCTGGGCCCGCTCGTCCACCAGCGACCAGTCCATGAACGGCGGGCAAACGCCCACGGCCATGCCTTCAAAACGATGGTCGGCGAACACGCCAGCCCTCGAATCGCAGCCATTGGGATCGACCAGTACCGTCGACACGTCGAAGCCATGGTCCTTCAGCCCCAGGGTGATACCCGTGAAACTGGCGCCAGTACCCGCACAGCCCACGAACAGGATCTGCCGCCCTGCCCCGGCGTTGGTCAGTTGCACGGCCAGTTCACTGGCGGTCTGATAACGATGGGCTTCGATGCCCACCGGGTTGTTGAACTGGTCGGTGTAGAAGTATGACTTGCCCAGCGCGGCCTGGTTATCCAGGTGATGCATCACCACGTCCTTGGGTGTGGCACCGGCCATCAGCATTTCCTTGCCGATCAGTCGGGCACCGAAACACTCCAGCAGATCCCGCTTGGTCTGGCTGAAGCTCAGCCCCACCGCCAGCTCTACGGCGACCTGGTACTTGTGGCAGGCCGCCAGCAAGCCAAAGCCGAAGCTGCCACCGGTTTTTTCGATGACGGTCGTCACCCCGGGAATGATCTCACCCTTGCGCACGGCATGTTCGACGATCCGCCGCGCCGCCCGATATTTGTGGCTACCGCCCGGGTTGTTCATTTCCAGCTTGGTGTAGATACGATCGCTGACACTGATGAGCTCGCTCATTTGCGGCTACCTTCCATTGAAGTTTGCAGGCCGACCTTGTTCTGCAGCAGGCCGGCAGTGGCAACCAGCAGCCCCAGGCAGAGGACCATGCAGATGGCGTTGGTACCGTCCCAGCCGACCGAGCTGAGCAACAGCGAAGGGCTGAATGCGCCGAGGGTGGCAAAAATGGCAATGGCCAAGTCGTTCTTGCCCTGCATCTGCATCGCTGCCGGGCTGTTCTGCAGCGACTGGGCCAGCAAGGCACCTCCGCCTACGTAAGTGAGGTTCCAGCCCAGCCCGAGGGCAATCAGTGCCAGGGTCATCATGGCGTAGCTGTGCGACCAGATATTCATCGCCGAGCAACCGATCAACAGGGCCAGGCCCGCGCAAATGGTGGTCTTGATACCCAGCCGCTGGATGATGGCGCCGGTGAAGAACGACGGGGCAAACATGGCAATCACATGCCACTGGATCGCCAGGCGGACGTCAGTGAAGTCCTCGTGCATGTGTTTCATGTGCATCGAGGCCTGGATCATCAGCAGGTTCATGATCCCGTAGCCCAACGCAGCGACAGCCATTGCCACAACCACGCTCGGGCCTGCCGGCTCGGCACGGACACTGGCCGGCTTTGCTGCGCTGTTGACCGCGCTGGCCATACCGGCATCGTTGGGCAGGCAAAGCGCAATCAACAATGAAAGCAACGCCAGGCCGACAAACGCGGCATAACACAGCGAAAACAGTGGGTAGCCACCCACGTCACGCAGCCACTCGGTAAGCGTCGGCCCGACGACAGCCGCGATGACCCCGCCCGCCACGACCAGCGAAAGCGCCTTGGGCTTCAAGGCCTGGGAAAGATTGTCGGTTGCCGCGAACCGGTTGAAGTTGGCGAACGCGATGTACACACCCAATGCAGAGTGGCTGAGGACCAGCGTTGGAAAATGGTGGTGCTCCACCGCCAGAAAGCCGCTGACGCCAGACAGCGCCAGGGGAATCGCGCCCAGCATGAACGCCTTTTTACGGCCGATGCGGCTCATCAGCCTGGAGACCGGATAAGTTGCCAGCATCAGGCACAGAAACTGGAACCCGTACGGCACCGTGGACCATGCGGCATCAGGCGCCAGCGCAGCCCCGACAATGGCCGCCATCGTCACCGACATCACGGCAGTCGTCAGGTTGATCGACTGTGCCGTGAAGTACAGGTACGTGCGCCGCGGTAACGTGCTGTTCATAATGCGTGCTCGTGATAAGTGGACAGGTCGATTTCGGCCTCGGGGAACACGCAGATCAGCCGTTCCTTGCCTTTACCCAGGCGTTTGCGCTTGACGCCAAGGCGCCCGATGCGCCGAGGCGAATCGAGGTGCGTGCCACCGCACGGGATTTCGATGCCGTTGTAGGTCCACAAACGCGCGTCTTCCAGGCCTTGAACCGCGTAGTGCTCGATGGGCGCATCGCAGCCGATCAGTTCATTCGCCCGTCGTTCTATTTCAAGTACGTCTTCAGCCGTGAACGCGTCCTCGACCAGGAAGTCGAAACGTGCCGTGTCCTCCTTGATATGGCAGCCGATAGTCCATTGCTTCAATTCTTCACGCAGCCCGATGGCGGCGGCATACAGAAAGTGGCTGGCACTGTGAGACAACGTCAGCCGTTCGCGCCGTTCGATATCGATAGTGACGCGGGCCGGCATGCCTACCGTGACTTCATCCAGCAAGTGCAAATCATCAGGGTGCAGGCTGTGAATAATGATGCCGCCCAGTTTTCCACCTTTGAACCCTTCCAGGCGAATAGGGCTACCGTAGAGTTTTTTAACCCAGACGAATCGCACGGTACCCACCGGTAATTCAATGGTGCCGAAGTCCGCTTCCTGGCCGCCCCCTTCTGGATAGGCCACCGTACTCAGCAACTCGATGCCGTCACTGTGCACCCGCGCTACTTGCGTATTCGCGCCCGCCAAATACTGGTCTTTGTAATACAGTTTCTCGGTATTTCTTAAAACTTCATAGTTCAGAGCGTTCATGATTCCAATACCACCTGCAATGATGTTTTAACCTGTACCCGGGCAGCGGCCGGGACGTCTTTGGTAACAATGCAGCCCGGCCCGATAAACGCACCGTCACCGACATGAATTGCGCCCAGCACACTGGCGAAAGCGCCGATCTGCACCCGGTTACCCAACGTCGGATGCCTGGGGCTCGAGGGGTTGTCACTGATACCGCGGGCGCCCAGGGTTACGCCGCCAAGCACGTAGCAATCGTCACCAATGGTCGACGTTTCACCAATGACGGTGCCCATGCCGTGATCGATGATGAAGCGCGCACCAATGCGGCTGCGGAAATGGATCTCCGCCCCCGAAAGCATTTTTCCGCGCCTGGAGATCATGGCGGCCAGGCATTGACCGCCGGCGCCGTAGGTCGCGGCGCTATTGTTGTAAATCCAATGGGCAAGCCGATAATGCAAAACCGCAGAATAAGAGGTGTAGGTTTTTGCAATGAATACCAGGTCGCGGCCGGCAGCCGGATCTTTCATGGCAAATGCCTGTAAATCGGCATGTGCCTGTTCAGTCACAGTTTCTATGATCGGTGTTTCTTTCAGTGCTTCGAACTCGACGATTGAACAACACTCCAATAAAGCCGAGGTCACAAGATTCTTTACAACTTTGAATGACTCCAGTTCGTCAGGGACAGGAAGCCTGGCAATGACGGCTGATTGCATGTCCATTGGGTGCATGGGCTTGATATCCAGTTGTCTGGTCTGCACAGACGCTAAAAGTGCCGCCTTTGTTGGCAGCCGAAAGTTCCGACACAGGGATATTGGCATGTGCTGGCCATTTGCAAACGAACAGTCGACAAGCATTTCCGTTAACTGTTAGGCTTTTTTTTCTAACGGTTTCGGACCTGCCATGATCCCCTGCAGCCTTCATCACCTTTTGAAACAACGCCTGGATGCAGGCGAGTGGTTGCCCGGGCAACGCATGCCCTCCATCCGCAAGCTGACCGCTGCAGTGGACTTCAGTTACCACGACGTCGTGTCGGCCTACGCCCAGCTGGTCAGCGAAGGTGTGTTGACGGCATCACCCGGGCGAGGCTACTTCGTGGCAAACCGCGCCCGGCAAACCAGCGTGATCCACGAACCCGAATGCATGGCCGGCGACCCGCTGTTCCGGCTGCTGCAGGGCGGCCAGCACTTCACCAAGCTGGGCAGCGGCTGGCTGCCCCCAGCGTGGCGCGACACCGAACTGCTGGCCAAGGCGATTCGTCGCACGGCGCGGCTGGAGCAGAGCTCGCTGGCAGAGTACGGCGACATCCAGGGATACCTGCCCATGCGCAAACAGCTGTGCGTGCACATGAAACGGCTAACCCGTGTCGAAGTCCGCCCCAACCAGTTGCTGACCACACTGGGGGCCACGCAAGGCCTGGACCTGGTTGCACGGTTGCTGATCAAACCGGGCGACCACGTGTTCGTCGACGAGCCGGGCAACGGCAACCTGATCAAGCTGATCCAACTGGCTGGCGGACACGTCGTCGGCATTCGGCGGACCCAGGACGGGCCGGACGTGGAAGAAATGAGAAGCCACCTGGCCAGGCACAAGGTCAAGGCGTTTTTCTGCAACAGCACCTTCCACAACCCGACCGGCAGCAACATCAGCCCGCACAACGCCTTCAGCGTCCTGCGCCTGGCGGTGGAGCACGAGTTCTTCGTGGTCGAGGACGACGTTTATGGGGACTTCAGCCCTGCTGTGCGCCAGACCTTTGCCGAGCTGGACAACCTTGACCGGGTTATCTACATCGGCAGCTTCTCCAAATGCCTGTCGGCCTCGCTGCGCGTGGGGTTCATTGCCTGCTCGCAAGACCTGATCGAGCCGCTCACACGCCTTAAACTGCTGACCTGCGTCGCTGTCCCCGCGTTTTGCGAACGCTTCGTCAACACCATATTGTCGGATGGCACGTATGCCCGGCACATGAAAGACGTGCAGCAGCGCCTGATCCGCCAGCAAGTGCAAACCCAACGCTTGCTGCTCGAGCGCGGCTGGCAGTTCGACATTGCACCGCAAGGGGGTATGTTCCTCTGGGTATACCACCCGGACCTGCCCGACCTGCAACCTTTCGTGCGTAAACTGGAGCAACACAAGATCCTGCTGATGCCCGGCTCTGCATTCGCGGTGAGCCGTGACTACCAACGCTACACGCGCATCAATTGCACGCATTTTTCCGACGCCTTGGCCGAGCACTTCGAGGTTTGACCCGGCGCAATCAAATAAACCGACCTGGGACCTTGCACGGCGCCTGCGCGCTTACTACCTTAGCGCCTTTCCAAACCAGCCTCGCCTTGCAGGAGCCCTTGCCATGGCCGCCCCCGCCTTTCCTCCCTTCCGCCTGCGGTTCGCAACCGCTGCCACCCTGCTCGGCATGCTCGGGCTGGCCGGCTGCCAGACGGGCGGCTATCAGGACAGCGTGCCACCGACCAGCGGCGTGCAGCCGCTCAAAGGCCTGGCACAGAATGTTTCGGTACGGCGCAATGCCATGGGCGCGCCGCTGATCGAAAGCAGCAGCTTCCATGATGCGCTGTTCAGCCTGGGCTATGTGCACGCCGGCGACCGCATCGAACAGATGGTCGCCATGCGCCTGCTCGCCCAGGGCCGCCTGGCCGAACTGGCCGGCAGCGAGGCGCTGGATATCGACCGCCTCATGCGCGCCGCCAACCTCAAGCAGAGTGCCGCCCAGCAATACGCCGACGCATCGCCACGGCTCAAGCGCTTCTTCGAAGTGTACGCGCGCGGGGTCAACGCCTACCTGTTCCGCTACCGCGACAAGCTGCCAGCAGGCCTGGCCAGTAGTGGCTATCGCCCCGAATACTGGAAGCCTGAAGACTCGGCGCTGATCTTCTGCCTGTACGCGTTCAGTCAGTCGGTCAACCTGCAAGAGGAACTCAGCGCCCTGACCCTGGCGCAGAAAGCCGGTAGCGACAAGCTGGCCTGGTTGCTGCCCGGGGCCCCGGACGAGCCGTTGGCCGAAATGGAAGTGGACAAGCTCAAGGGCCTGAACCTGGCCAGCCAGTTGCCGGGGCTGCCAGCCCTGGCGGCTGCCAGCCAGAAGCTGGCCGACCTCGACCTGCTCGGTAGCCCGGGGTCGGCCAACCTGGCCCTGGGTCCGCAGCGCAGCCGCAGCGGCAAGAGCCTGCTGGCCAGCGACAGCCGCGCCGCCTGGGCCTTGAGCCCGGTACAAATCAATACCAGCAAGTACCAGGTTGCCGGCCTGTCCTTGCCGGGGCTGCCAATTGTGCTGGCCGGCTACAATGGCAAGCTGGCCTGGAGCAGCAGCGCGGTCATGGCCGACAATCAGGACCTGTTCCTCGAGCAGCTGCGCCGCCAAGGCAGTCAGCTGAGCTACCTGGCCGATGGTAAATGGCTGCCGGCCCGCGCCCGCAGCGAAACCTACTTTGTACGTGGCCAACGCCCCGTGCGCGAAGTGATGTACGACACCCGCCACGGCACCCTGCTGGCCCAGCCAGAAAACGCCAGCCTGGGCCTTGCGCTGAACCTGCCCCAGTTCAAAGGTGATCGCAGCCTGGATGCCCTGTTCGACCTGACGCGGGCCAAGAACGTGGAGCGGGCCTTCGACAGCACACGTGAAGTGACGGCTGCTGCCGTCAACTTCGTTTTTGCCGAGCCTGAGCACATCGGCTGGCAAGTCAGTGGCCGCTACCCCAATCGCCGCGAAGGCCAGGGCCTGCTGCCCTCGCCGGGCTGGGACGGGCGTTACGACTGGGACGGCTATGCCGACCCGATGCTGCACCCGTACGACCAGGACCCACCCGCGGGCTGGATCGGCCATGCCAACCAGCGCAGCCTGCCGCGCGGCTATGGCATGCAGCTGTCCAGCACCTGGTACTACCCCGAGCGTGCCGAACGACTGGCACAGCTGGCCGGCAACGGTCGCCACGACAGTCGCAGCCTGATGGCCCTGCAGAACGACCAGGTGACCTTGCTGGCCAACAAGCTCAAGCAGATGTTCGACGCACCCGGCATGGCCCAGCCACTGAAGCAGGCAATCGACGCCCTCCCCGCCGGGCAGCGCGACAAGGCCCGCGACACGCTGGCCCGGCTCAAGGCCTTCGATGGCCGCCTGAGCCCGGTGTCGGCCGATGCCGCGCTTTACGAGTTGTTCCTGCAGGAGGTCGCTCGACAGACTTTCCTCGATGACCTGGGCCCGGAGTCTGGCCCGGCCTGGCAGGCATTCGTCGGCAATGCACGTTTGTCATTCTCGGCGCAGGCCGATCATCTGCTGGGCCGCGATGACAGCCCCTTCTGGGATGACCGCAACACGCCACAAAAAGAAGACAAGCCCGCCATCCTCGCCCGCAGCCTGGCGGGCGCAATGGAGGCCGGTATCGCACAGCTGGGGGCCGACCGACGCACCTGGCAGTGGGGCAAGCTGCACCAGTACCGCTGGCCGGCACCGGCCTACCATGGCCTGGGTGATGCGATCAGCCGTTCGCCGCTTGCCGCAGGCGGCGACTTCACTACCCTGGCCCTCACACCATTCGCCTGGGGCAGCGACTTCGACACGCATCTGCCAGCCTCGGCACGGATGATCGTCGACTTCGGCCAGGCCGAACCGTTGCAGATACTGACCAGCAGCGGCCAGTCCGGCAACCCGGCCAGCGCGCATTACCGCGATGGGTTGGATGCCTGGTTCAAAGGGCGCTTCATGAGCCTGCCACTGCAACAGCAGAACTTCGGCAGGGCGTATGGCAACCAGCGGCTTACATTGGTGCCGGGGCGGTAACGGCATTCTTCAGGGGCGCATGAGGGGGCTTGATGAAGTTTTTCAGCAGCTCCCTCCCAAATCCATCCGAACTAACGTCCAGCACCATGCCTCTTAACGGGTAACCCCAGAACCAGTGCCCGTGCCATGGACCTCGTCATCGCCCGCCCCGAAGGCCTGTACTGCCCGCCCGGAGATTTCTACATCGACCCCTGGCGGCCCGTGGAGCGGGCTGTCATTACCCATGGCCACGGCGACCACGCACGCACCGGCAATGGCCATTATCTGACCGCCAGCCCCGGTGCCGGCATTCTGCGCAGCCGCCTGGGCCAGGACATCAATCTGCAGACCCTGCCCTACAGTGAGCGCCTGCTGCACCACGGCGTGACGTTGAGCCTGCACCCGGCCGGGCACGTGCTGGGTTCGGCACAGGTGCGCCTGGAGTATCGAGGTGAAGTCTGGGTTGCATCCGGTGACTACAAGGTAGAACCCGATGGCACCTGTACGCCCTTCGAACCGGTGGCGTGCCACACCTTCATCACCGAGTCTACCTTCGGCCTGCCGATCTACCGCTGGCCAAGCCAAAGCGAGATCTTCGCCAGCATCAATGCCTGGTGGCGGGCCAACAGTGAACAGGGCAAGGCCAGCGTGCTGTTCTGCTATGCCTTCGGAAAGGCCCAGCGGATTCTGCATGGGCTGGATGCCAGCATCGGCCCGATCCTCGTGCATGGCGCCATGGAGCCGCTCAACCGGGTGTACCGGGATGCCGGCATCCGTCTGCCGGAAACCCGCTACGCAGGCGATATTCCGCGCAACGATCCACTGCTGCGCCAGGCACTGGTCCTGGCGCCCCCGTCAGCCGGTGGCAGTAGCTGGATGCGCCGTTTTGGCGATTACAGTGATGCCTTCGCCAGCGGCTGGATGCTGCTACGCGGCGCCCGCCGGCGGCGCGGCGTGGACCGGGGCTTTGTGCTGTCCGACCACGCCGACTGGCCTGGCCTGCTCTGGGCCATTGGCCAGACCGGTGCCCAACGGGTGATGGTCACTCACGGCTCGGTCGAGGTACTGGTGCGCTACCTCACCGAACAAGGCCTGGATGCCCGCGCCTTCGTCACCGAGTATGGCGACGAAGACGATGTGCCCAACACCGCCCCCTCGCCATGAAAGCCTTCGCTACGCTGTTCCTGCGCCTGGACGCGACCACCTCCAGCAATGCCAAGCTCGAGGCACTGCGCGACTACTTCGACATGGCGCCCGCCGAAGATGCTGCCTGGGCGGTGTATTTCCTGGCCGGCGGGCGCCCACGCCAGCTGGTGCCCACCCGCCTTCTACGCGAACTGGCGACGACGCTGGCTGGCCTGCCGGACTGGCTTTTCGAAGAAAGCTATCAGGCCGTGGGCGACCTGGCCGAGACCATTTCGCTGCTGCTGCCGCTGCACGCCGATGGCAACGAGGAAGGCCTGGCCACCTGGGTGGAACAGCACTTGCTACCCCTGCGCGGGCTGACGCCTGAGCAAGTCCGCCAGCGCCTGCCGCCGCTCTGGGCCCGGTTGGACCGTGCCAGCCTGATGCTATGCCTGAAGCTGATCACTGGCAGCTTTCGCGTGGGCGTGTCAAAGCTGTTGGTCACCCGCGCCCTGGCGCAACTGGCCGGGCTGGACGCCAAACGCGTGGCCCAGCGCCTGGTCGGCTACACCGATATAGGCCATCGCCCGACTGCAGCCAGTTACCAGAGGCTGATCGCCCCAGAGTCCGCCGATGAACACAACCAGCGTGGCGGCCAGCCCTACCCATTCTTCCTGGCTCATCCGCTGCAAGTGTCCAGCGATCAGTTCGATACCCTGCTCGGACCACCAAGCGATTGGCAAATCGAATGGAAGTGGGATGGCATTCGGGCGCAAGTGGTGAAGCGCGATGGCCAGCTGTGGGTTTGGTCACGCGGCGAAGAACTGGTTACCGAGCGCTTCCCCGAACTGCATGGCCTGGCACAGACGTTGCCCGATGGAGTGGTGCTCGATGGCGAGATCCTGGTCTGGAAACCCGGTGAAACCGAAACGGAACTGGCCGTGCAGCCTTTCGCCTTGCTGCAACAGCGCATCGGTCGCAAAACGCTGGGCAAAAAACTGCTGAACGATGCGCCGGTGGTGCTGCAGGCCTACGACCTGCTGGAGTGGCAGGGCGAGGACTGGCGCAGCCGACCGCAGCACGAACGCCGAAGCCAGCTGGAACACCTGGTGGATGAACATCCACTTGCCCCCGTGCTGTTGTCGCCTCTGCTGCAAGGCCCGGACTGGGCCGACCTTGCCCGCCAGCGCGAACAGTCACGCAGCCTGGGCGTGGAAGGGCTGATGCTGAAGCAACGCGAGGCCCTGTACGGTGTGGGGCGCACCAAGGACATGGGCATCTGGTGGAAGTGGAAGATCGACCCTTTCAGCGTCGATGCGGTGCTGATCTATGCCCAACGCGGCCACGGCCGCAGGGCCAGTCTGTACAGCGACTACACCTTTGCCGTATGGGATGCACCGGCAGGTACCCCTGGTCGGGCGTTGGTGCCCTTTGCCAAGGCCTATTCAGGGCTCAGCGACGAAGAAATGCGCAAGGTCGACGCCATCATCCGCAAGACCACGGTGGAAACGTTCGGCCCGGTGCGCAGTGTCACTCCAACGTTGGTGTTCGAGCTGGGCTTCGAAGGCATCGCCCTGTCCCGGCGCCACAAAAGCGGTATTGCCGTGCGCTTTCCGCGCATGCTGCGCTGGCGGCTGGACAAGCCGGTGGAAGAAGCAGATGACCTGGCCACCTTGCAGGCACTACTGGCCTGAAAAAGTTTGCGATGCCCGACTGCTGCAGGATGAGGCGCATTCGCTGAAACTATGCTTCTATTTTTGAGCCGACCCGTGTCGCAGACCGTTTTCGCCACGCAGCCAGGACCAACATGCACCATTCAACCCACGACCTGCTCTCCCCCGTACCGGGGATCACCCGCCAATTGCACAGCTTCCACTTCGGCCCCCGCAGTGGAGGCAAAGTCTATATCCAGGCCTCACTGCACGCCGACGAGCTGCCGGGCATGCTGGTAGCCTGGCACCTCAAGCGCCGCCTGGCCGAGCTGGAACAGCAAGGCCGACTGCAGCGCGAGATCATACTGGTGCCGGTGGCCAACCCGGTGGGTTTGGAGCAAGTGCTGCTGGATGCACCATTGGGGCGTTTTGAACTGCAAAGCGGCGAGAACTTCAATCGCAACTTCGTCGACCTGTCGGACAGCATCGGCGACCAGATCGAAGAACACCTTACCCAGGACCCGACGCACAACCTTGCACTGATCCGCGAATACCTGCGCCGCGGCCTGGACGCACACCCGGTCCGCACACCCCTGCAAGCCCAGCGCCTGATACTGCAGCGCCTGGCCTGCGATGCCGATATGGTGCTGGACCTGCACTGCGACTTCGAAGCAGTCGAGCACCTGTACACCACACCCGATGCCTGGCCCCAGATCGAACCCTTGGCCCGTTACCTGGGCGTCCAGGCCAGCCTGCTGGCAACCGACTCGGGCGGGCAGTCGTTCGATGAATGTTTCAGCCTGGTCTGGTGGCAATTGCAGCAACGTTTCGGCAAACGCTTCCCGATCCCGCTGGGCTGCTGCTCGGTCACCGTGGAGCTGCGTGGCCAGGCGGATGTCAGCCATGATCTGGCCAGCAAGGACTGCCAGGCGATCCTCGACTTCCTGACCCACGCAGGTGTCATCGAAGGCACCAGCGCCCCCCTGCCCGCGCTGTTACGCCACGCCACCCCGTTGGCTGCGGTGGAACCTGTGGCAACGCCACTGGGCGGGTTGCTGGTTTACCACGCCAAACCGGGCCAGCACCTGGAGGCCGGCCAACTGATCGCCGAAGTCATCGACCCACTCAGTGACCGAGTCACCCCCCTGCGCAACAGCCAGCCGGGGCTGCTGTATGCGCGTAGCGTCCGGCGCATGGCCACCGCTGGCATGGTCATCGCCCATGTGGCCGGCGAACAGGTATGCCGCAGCGGCTACCTGTTGGCCAATTGATCCGGTAAAACCATTGCAGCCGGCAAGTGGTCTGTAGAAGCACAGCCTTCGAAGGACCGCCTGCCCTCATGCCTGCTGCTACCGACCTCGCCAATGCCTGGTTTGCCAAGCGCGGCTGGAAGCCCTTCGCCTTCCAGCGGCGCGTATGGGCTGCCGTCGAACGGGGCGAATCCGGTTTGCTGCATGCCAGTACCGGTGCCGGCAAGACCTACGCGGTCTGGCTCGCGGCGCTGCGTGCGTTCAAGCCCAGGCCCCAGGGCCGCCACTTGGCCCCCATACAGGTGCTGTGGGTGACGCCCATGCGTGCCCTGGCCGCCGACACTGCACGTGCGTTGCAAGCGCCGCTTGATGAGCTCCAGCTGCCTTGGAGCGTAGGGGTGCGCAGCGGCGACACCAACAGTGCCGAGCGCGCCCGACAGGCCCGGCGGCTACCCAGTGTGCTGATCACCACCCCCGAAAGCCTGACCCTGCTGCTGACCCGGGCAAAGGCACGTGAGGATTTCGCCACGCTGCAACTGGTGGTGGTGGATGAATGGCACGAGCTGCTTGGCAACAAGCGCGGGGTACAACTGCAGCTGGCCTTGGCGCGCCTGCGGCATTGGCACCCGGGCCTACCGACCTGGGGCTTGTCGGCAACCCTCGGCAACCTGCAACACGCACGGGATGTCTTGCTGCCCCAGGGCGGCCTGCTGGTGCAAGGCCGGCAAGACAAGGCACTGCAAGTCGACACCCTGCTGCCAAAAGCGATCGAGCGCTTCCCTTGGGCTGGACACATGGGCCTGAAGATGCTCGACCAGGTCTGTCACGAGATCGATGCCAGTGCCAGTAGCCTGGTGTTCACCAACACCCGCGCCCAGGCAGAAATCTGGTATCAGGCCCTGCTTGATGCCCGCCCGGACTGGGCCGGGCTGATCGCCCTGCACCACGCCTCGCTGGCCCGCGATACCCGCGACTGGGTCGAGCGCAGCCTCAAGCAAGGCAGCCTCAAGGCGGTGATCTGCACGTCCAGCCTGGACCTGGGCGTGGACTTTCTGCCCGTGGAACGGGTGCTGCAAATCGGCTCGGCCAAGGGCATCGCCCGCCTGATGCAGCGGGCGGGTCGCTCAGGACACGCGCCTGGGCGGCGCTCCAGGGTCACCCTGGTGCCCACCCATAGCCTGGAACTGGTGGAAGCGGCGGCGGCCCGGCAGGCGCTGTTAGCCGGCCACATCGAAGCCCGCTTTTCACCGCGCCTGTGCATGGACGTGCTGGTACAGCATCTGGTCAGCATGGCCTTGGGCAGCGGTTTTCGCCCGGAGCAACTGCTCGCCGAAGTGCGCAGCACCTGGGCTTTTCGCCAGTTGCGCGACAGCCAATGGCAATGGGCGCTGGACTTCGTCTGCCACGGCGGCAGCTCATTGACCGCCTACCCGGACTACCAGCGTGTCGAGCGCCAGGCCGACGGAGTTTACCGGGTTACCAGCGAACGCCTGGCGCGGCGCCACCGCATGGGCATCGGCACCATCGTCAGCGATGCCAACCTGCAACTGAAATACTGGAGCAAGGGCGGCGGCGGGAAAACGCTGGGCAGTGTTGAAGAAGCGTTCATCGCCCGCCTGCGCCCCGGCGATACGCTGGTGTTTGCCGGGCGGGTACTAGAGCTGGTACGCGTGGAAAACATGACGGCCTATGTGCGTCGCAGCACGGCGCGCAAGGCTGCGGTAGCGCGCTGGAACGGCGGGCGCATGCCGCTCTCGAGCGAACTGGCCGATGCGCTGGTCGAGCAGCTCGATGCTGCCGCCCATGAACGCTTTGAGGGGCCGGAAATGCGCGCAGTACGCCCGCTGCTTGCGCTTCAAGCGCAGTGGTCAGCCTTGCCCACCACAAGCACACTGCTGGCCGAGACCTTCAAATCCCGCCAGGGCTGGCACCTGTTCCTGTATCCCTTTGCCGGGCGCATGGCCAACCTGGGCTTGGCCAATCTGATTGCCTGGCGGGTCAGCCGCGCACAGCCGCTGTCGGTGTCGATTGCCGTCAACGATTACGGATTCGAACTCCTCAGCCCTGCCCAGGTGGACTGGGCCAGTCACCTGCCGCAAGCACTCGGCACCGCGGACCTGCTGGAAGATGTGCTGGCCAGCCTGAATGCCGGGGAGATGGCACTGCGGCGCTTTCGTGAAATTGCCCAGATTGCCGGGCTGGTGTTTGGCGGCTATCCCGCCGCGCAGAAGAGCACGCGGCAAATCCAGGCCTCCAGCGGGCTATTCTATGAGGTGTTTCGCAAGCATGACGCGGGGAATTTGCTGCTTGGCCAGGCGCGGGATGAAGTATTGAGCGAAGAGCTGGAAATCGAACGGCTGCATCGGCAACTGCTGAAAATGAGTGAGTTGCAACTGGACCTGCAGGCGTTGAAGCGGCCAGGGCCACTGGCGTTCGCCTTGTTGGTGGAAGGCATGCGCGAGACATTGAGCACCGAGAAGCTGGCAGACCGCATTGCGCGGATGGTGGCGGAACTGGAACAAGCGGCGAACGCGGGATGAATTACCAACCCATCGAACACCGGGGGCAGGCGCTCTGGCTGCTTGCCGACAAAGCCATCTACTGGCCCGCCCGCCGCGCCTTGCTGGTGGCCGACGTGCACATCGGAAAGGCCGCCAGCTACCGCGCCCTGCATCAACCGGTGCCACGCGGAACGACTGAGGCGACACTCGCCAGGCTCGATCGCCTGCTGGCCGAGCATGACTGCGAACAACTGATCATCCTGGGCGACTTTCTGCATGCCCGCACGGCCCGCGCCCCGGCAACGCTGGCCAAGGTGGAGGATTGGCGAAAGCGGCACAAAAATCTGAAAGTGGTGCTCATACGCGGCAATCATGATCGCAACGCCGGCGATCCACCCGCCTCGCTCGATATTCAGGTCGTGGACGAGCCTTGGGTTCTGGAGCCCTTTGCCCTGCAGCACGAGCCACAGCCCCACCACACACACCCGGTACTGGCGGGCCACGTACACCCCGTCTTCGTCCTGCGCGGCAAGGCCCGTCAGCGCTTGCGCCTGCCTTGCTTCGTGATCGATGAGCAAGTCAGCCTGCTACCTGCATTCGGTGAGTTCACCGGGGGGTGGGAAATCACCCCCGCCAGCGCCAGCCGGCTGTACCTGGCTGGCGCTGACCGCGTCTGGCCGCTTTAGCGACGCTCAGGCCACAGGGGCGGGAGGCGGCTCGTCCGGCAAGGTCGGCTCACCCGGCTCCATGGGAGGCGTCTCACCGGGTTCCGGCGGTTGCGGGGTATCGGGGTCAGGCTGATGGGGCACGCCCCCCGCCTGCATGGGCAGCGGGTGCGCCAGCAGTGACCAGGGCAACAACCCAACGTGATTGGGCTGCAGGCCTGCCAGCTTGGCACTGATTGCGGGATGGAGTTTCATTGGCTGCTCCTGACGAAAGCCGATGCACATCATGCACACCGGCGTTACTTCGTTGGAGTGCCAAAGGCGCGGGTAATTCCCCGCGCTTGTCGGCTCAGGTACGCGGCAGGGTGACGCCGCGTTGGCCCTGGTATTTGCCGCCACGGTCCTTGTACGACACTTCGCACTCTTCGTCGGACTGCAAGAACAGCATCTGCGCCACGCCTTCGTTGGCGTAGATCTTTGCCGGCAGCGTGGTGGTGTTGGAGAACTCCAACGTCACGTGGCCTTCCCACTCGGGCTCGAGCGGCGTGACGTTGACGATGATGCCGCAACGGGCGTAGGTGCTCTTGCCCAGGCAAATGGTCAGCACGTCACGGGGAATGCGGAAATATTCGACAGTGCGCGCCAGGGCGAAAGAGTTTGGCGGGATGATGCACACGTCGCTCTTGATATCGACGAAGCTGCCAGCATCGAAATTTTTCGGGTCGACGGTGGCCGAGTTGATGTTGGTGAACACCTTGAATTCGTCGGCGCAGCGTACGTCGTAACCATAGCTGGAGACGCCGAAGGAGATCACGCGGTTGTCCTGCTCGCCGCGCACCTGGCGCTCGACGAACGGCTCGATCATGCCGTGTTCCTGCGCCATGCGGCGAATCCACTTGTCCGATTTGATGCTCATGGCGGGGTGTCCTGAAGAGTTGCGAGGTGAAAATCGTGACGCGCATATTACCGGTCCCGGCGCCCAGGTTAAAGTTCCATCCCTCATCCCGCGCCGGGTGGGGGCTGCAGCCGCCGCCGATCCGAATTTGCCTAAAGCGTCTTCTGACCATTGGCAGGTTGCGGAAAGTGGGGTAAGGTGTTGCCACTGTGCTGCACGTGACACCGAGAATCTCTAGTTTGATGCACGATCCTGATCGGCCCATCGCTGAATTTTCTGCTCTCTTTGCGCTCAGTCCCGGGCAGGGTTTTTCCTGACCGTTATCAAATTGTCCAAGGAGACAGAAAAATGTCCAACCGTCAATCCGGTGTTGTTAAGTGGTTCAACGATGAGAAAGGCTACGGCTTCATCACCCCTCAGTCGGGCGACGACCTGTTCGTGCACTTCAAAGCCATCCAAGCTGACGGCTTCAAAACCCTGAAAGAAGGCCAGGCTGTTACTTTCGTCGCTACCCGCGGCCAGAAAGGCATGCAGGCTGAAGAAGTTCAGATCGCCTAAGTCGATCTAGCTTCCTAGCTTTCAAAAAAACCCGCCTTCTGGCGGGTTTTTTTATGCCTGCTCGAAATAGGCGCTGGCCTCTTCGCGGGCTCGCCCGCTCCCACAGGGACTGCACAGGCTTCAAGTACGGCGCAGTCGCTGTGTGCGGGCAAACTCGGTATGGCAGGTCAGTCTTCGCTGATGGTAATGCTGGGCATTGCCGGCGCCGCAGCTTCCTGCAGCACGATCCGCGCGCCTACCTGGCGGGCAAGCTCCTGGTAAACCATGGCAATCTGGCTTTCCGGCTCGGCGATCGCCGTGGGCTTGCCGCTGTCGGCCTGCTCACGTATCAGCATCGACAACGGCAGCGACGCCAGCAGGTCGACGCCATACTGGCTGGCCAGCTTCTCGCCGCCACCCTCACCGAACAGGTGTTCGGCATGGCCGCAATTCGAGCAGATATGCACGGCCATGTTCTCGACCACGCCCAGCACCGGAATGTTGACCTTGCGGAACATTTCCACGCCCTTCTTGGCATCCAGCAGCGCCAGGTCCTGCGGCGTGGTGACGATCACCGAACCGACCACCGGTACCTTTTGTGCCAGGGTCAGCTGGATGTCACCGGTACCCGGTGGCATATCGATCACCAGGTAATCCAGGTCATCCCAGGCGGTCTGGGTGACCAGTTGCAGCAGCGCGCCAGACACCATTGGGCCACGCCATACCATCGGCGTGTTGTCGTCGGTGAGGAAGGCCATGGACATGACTTCCACGCCGTGGGCCTTGATCGGCACAAACCACTTCTGCTCGCGAATCTGTGGACGGGTGCCCTCGGCGATGCCGAACATCACCCCCTGACTGGGGCCGTAGATATCGGCATCGAGAATACCTACCCGTGCGCCTTCGCGTGCGAGGGCCAAGGCCAGGTTGGCAGCGGTGGTCGATTTGCCCACACCGCCCTTGCCCGAGGCCACGGCGATGATGTTCTTGACGTTGGCCATGGATGGCACCTGGGCCTGGGCCTTGTGCGCGGCCACCACGCAATCGATCGAAACCTGGGCGCCAGTGACCCCCTCGAGGCTGCCAATGGCGGTCTGCAGCACCTGGGCCCAGCCGTTCTTGAACAGCCCTGCGGCATAACCCAACTGCAACTGCACGCTGACCTGCCCGCCCTGGATATCGATGGCGCGCACGCAGCCGGCGCTGACCGGGTCCTGGTTCAGGTAGGGGTCGGTGTACTGGCGAAGCACGCCTTCAACGGCGGCACGGGTGACGGCACTCATGGAGACTCCCATTGGCAAACTGAATGTAAAACAGCCGCCTATCCTAACCCGTCAATCGTCAGCAGATGCGCTTGCGGGGTGAAATATCTTCGCCAGCCCTTTATAGTGGCCGATCATCCTCATTTTTACCCCGTAGCCAGATAAGTAGCCGAGCCACCATGTCCGAGCCACGCCAGATTCTCGTCACCAGCGCCCTGCCCTATGCCAATGGATCGATCCATCTCGGCCATATGCTGGAGTACATCCAGACGGACATGTGGGTGCGCTTCCAGAAGCTGCGCGGCAACCAGTGCATCTATGTCTGCGCCGATGACGCCCACGGTTCGGCCATCATGCTGCGCGCCGAAAAGGAAGGCATCACCCCGGAACAGCTGATCGCCAACGTCCAGGCCGAGCACAGCAGCGATTTCGCCGACTTCCTGGTGGACTTCGACAATTTCCACTCCACCCACAGCGACGAGAACCGCGAGCTGTCGAGCCTGATCTACTCGCGCCTGCGTGAAGCCGGGCACATCGCCACCCGTTCGGTGACCCAGTACTTCGACCCGGAAAAAGGCATGTTCCTCGCCGACCGCTTCATCAAGGGCACCTGCCCGAAGTGCGCGGCCGAAGACCAGTACGGCGACAACTGCGAAAAATGCGGCGCCACCTACGCACCCACCGAGCTGAAGAACCCCAAGTCGGCGATCTCCGGTGCCACCCCGGTACTGCGTGATTCCCAGCATTTCTTCTTCAAGCTGCCAGACTTCCAGGCCATGCTGCAGCAGTGGACCCGAAGCGGCACCCTGCAGGACGCGGTAGCCAACAAGCTGGCGGAATGGCTGGACTCCGGCCTGCAGGAGTGGGATATCTCCCGCGACGCGCCGTACTTCGGCTTCGAGATCCCGGGCGAGCCTGGCAAATACTTCTACGTATGGCTGGATGCACCAATCGGCTACATGGCCAGCTTCAAGAACCTCTGCGCACGCCGCCCGGAGCTGGACTTCGACGCCTTCTGGAACGAAGGCTCCAAGGCCGAGCTGTACCACTTCATCGGCAAGGACATCGTCAACTTCCACGCCCTGTTCTGGCCAGCCATGCTCGAAGGCGCCGGCTTCCGCAAGCCGACCGCGGTCAACGTGCACGGCTACCTGACGGTCAACGGCGCCAAGATGTCCAAGTCGCGCGGCACCTTCATCAAGGCCCGCACCTACCTGGACCACCTGCAGCCGGAATACCTGCGTTATTACTATGCGGCCAAGCTGGGCCGTGGCGTCGACGACCTGGACCTGAACCTGGAAGACTTCGTGCAGAAGGTCAACTCCGACCTGGTCGGCAAGGTCGTCAACATTGCCAGCCGCTGCGCCGGTTTCATCCACAAGGGCAACGAAGGTGTGATGGTAGGCGGTGATGCCGCGCCTGAGCTGACCGAAGCCTTCCTGGCTGCCGCACCTTCCATCGCCGAAGCCTATGAGGCCCGTGATTTTGGCCGCGCCATGCGCGAAATCATGGCACTGGCCGACCGCGCCAACGCCTGGATCGCCGACAAGGCACCGTGGTCACTGGCCAAACAGGAAGGCAGGCAGGATGAAGTCCAGGCCATTTGCGCCCAAGGCATCAACCTGTTCCGCCAGTTGGTGATCTTCCTCAAACCGGTACTGCCGGTGCTGGCCGCTGACGCCGAGGCTTTCCTCAACGTGGCCCCGCTGACCTGGAACGACCACCTGACACGCCTGGAAAACCACCCGCTTAATCCGTTCAAGGCCCTGATGAGCCGTATCGAGCCGGCCAAGGTCGAAGCCATGGTCGCTGCCAGCAAGGAAGACCTGCTGGCTGCCGAAGCCAAGGCCCCGGCGGGCAATGGCGAGCTGGCCAAGGACCCGCTGTCGGCAGAGATCGAGTTCGATACCTTCGCTGCCGTCGACCTGCGTGTGGCGCTGATCGTCAAGGCTGAAGCCGTGGCGGGTGCCGACAAGTTGCTGCAACTGACCCTGGACATTGGTGACGAGCGCCGCAACGTGTTCTCCGGCATCAAGTCAGCCTACCCAGACCCGTCCAAGCTGGAAGGCCGCCTGACCATGATGGTAGCCAACCTCAAACCCCGGAAGATGCGCTTTGGCGTGTCCGAAGGCATGGTCATGGCTGCCGGCCCTGGCGGTGAAGAAATCTACCTGCTGAGCCCGGACAGCGGCGCCAAGCCAGGCCAGCGCATCAAGTAACCGCCCTGCGGGCCATTGTGGGAGCGGTCTGCCCGCTCCCACAATTACGCAGGCCCCTTCATGCCAAACCCGGACAATCGCCCCGATTCCCGGCTATCGTCATCTTCATGAATGACTACATCCTGGTCCTGATCAGCGCCGCACTGATCAATCACCTGTGCCTGCTCCGACAGCCACTCTCCGGGCTGCAACTGCAGGTGCACGGCCTGGCCTGCGCCCTGTGCATCGCCCTGGGCGTAATCGGCGCGCAGCTGCTGGTGCACGCGGTACTTGCCCCGTTGCACATCCACGATCTTGCCCTGTTTCTGCTATTGCCCTGGCTGGCCTTGCTCGCCTGGGGACTGCCCTGGCTTTTGGCCAAGTGGCGCCCGGCCTGGCCTGTAGTGGGGTTGCCAGCGCTGCTGTTGAGCAATGCAGCAGCGCTTGGGCTTGCCCTGCAGCAGACAAGCGACGGCACCACCTGGCCAACCATGCTGCTCAAAGGCTTGCTGACGGGTGGCGGCTTCTGGCTGGCGCTGATGGTGTTCGCCGACCTGCGCCAGCGCAGCGCCCACGCCGATATCCCCAACGTGCTGCGCGGCCTGCCCATCGAATTGATCGGTGCCGGGGTGATGGCTATGGCGTTTTCCGGTTTCAACGGAATGTTTGGCCAATGAGCAGTCCCGATCCGCGCCTACGCACCAGCATGGGCCTGGTCTTGCTCGCCTGCACGCCTGGGCTGCTGGCGCTGTTGTGGCTGCATGGCTGGGGCATGATGCTGAACCTGTTGCTGTGCGCCAGTGCCGCGCTGCTGTGCGAGGCATTGCTGCTGGCACTGCGCAGCCAATCGCTGAGCCAGGCGCTAAACGACGGCAGCGCACTGGTGACCGCCGTACTGCTGGCGGCCGCCCTGCCCACCTTGGCGCCATGGTGGCTGCCGGTCATCGCGGCAAGTGTCGCGATCGGTATCGGCAAGCAGGCCTACGGTGGGGTCGGGCGAAATCTGTTCAATCCAGCCATGGTGGGCTATGCCTTCGTGCTGCTCAGCTTCCCGTTGCAGATGAACCATTGGCCTGGGCAGGCCCCAGGCCTGCTCGACAGCGTGCAGCAGGTGTTCGCTGGGGGCGGACAGATCGATGCCTGGGCCCGACCGACATTGCTCGACGGCTTGCGCCACAACCGCAGCCTGACCATCGACGAGCTGTTCGCCAGCCATCCGGGCTTTGGCAACATTGGCGGGGCAGGCAGCGAATGGGTCAACCTGGCATTCCTGCTTGGTGGCCTGTTCTTGTTACAGCGCAAGGTGATCAGTTGGCATGCACCGGCAGGTTTGCTGGCAGGGCTATTGGTATTCAGCTTGTTGGGCTGGAACGGTTCGGGGTCGGACTCCAATGGCTCGCCTTTGCTGCACCTGTTTTCCGGCTCGACCATGCTGGCAGCCTTCTTCATTGCGACCGAGCCAGTGTCCGGCCCCAGAGACGACTGGGCCAAGCTGTGCTTCGGCGTGGGAACAGGGGTGCTCATCTACCTGATTCGTACCTGGGGCAGCTATCCGGATGGCACCGCGTTCGCCGTCCTGCTGATGAACCTTTTCGCACCGGCACTCGAGCGCATGGCTGCGCAGCGTCAGCAGGCAGCCCGATGAAGCGCGGGGTTCGGGATGTGGGCCTGTTGCTGCTGACTGGAGTATTGGCAGTGTCAGCCACCCTGGCCTGGCGGCAGTGGACCGGTCCGGCCATCGCCGGCGCTGAAAAGCAGCTGCAAAGCCGCCAGCGGCTGGCCGTGCTGCCCGACGGTAGCTATGACAACCAGCCCCTGGAAAGCCCGCTGCCAAGGCCCGCCGCACAGAGGCCCAATAGCCGTATCCTGGCGGCTTACCGTGCCACTATGGCAGGTAAGCCAAGCGCCATTATCCTGATCACACAGGCCCAGGGGTATGCCGGGCCGATCGTGCTGAGCGTCGCCATCACCACGGACGGCCGGCTGATCGGCAGCCAGGTTGTCGAACAACAGGAAAGCCCCGGGCTGGGCGATCGCCTGGGGGATCCGCGATTGCACTGGCTGAGTCAGTTCAACAACCGCGATCATGGCGATCACTGGGCGCTGAAGCGGGACCAGGGTGACTTTGACCAATTGGCCGGCGCAACCGTGACCTCGCGAGCGGTGATCGCCGCATTGCAGGATGCGCTGAGCTATTTCGACGAGCAGCGTAGTGTATTGCTGGAGGGCGCCACCCATGAATAGGTTCTGCCTGCTGGCCATGAGCCTGGCGCCACTGCTGGGTGCCACCCGAACGCTGGCTGAAGGCGCGGCCATCGGCCTGTGCGCAGTACTTATGGGGTGCCTGCACCAACTGTTGCTGGCGCCACTGCGTAAACACATGGCCAGCTGGGCCTATGTACTGGCTAGCCTGTTGCTGCTGGCAGCCTTGGCCAGTTGCCTGCAGTTGGCCCTGCGGGCCTGGCTGCTACCACTGGCCATTGCCCTGGGCCACTATCCCGCATTGTTGTGCCTGCAATGCCTGGCCAGTGACCACCTGCTACCTGACCAACGCCGCTGGCGCCTGCTCGCAAGGCACCTCGGCGCTGTCTTTGCCATTTGCCTGCTGCTGGGCGCCAGCCGCCAATGGCTGGCTGACCATGCCGAGCTGCACCTGGCCAGCCTCGCACCCGGTGCGCTACTGCTGCTGGGTCTGCTGTTGGCCTTGTACAATCGCCTGCTTCCAGACCCTGCCCACCCACCTCGTCAAGGAAAGCCCTGATTTCATGAATGCCGCCAAACGCCTGGAGATTTTTCGCAGGCTGCACGAAGACAACCCCGACCCAAAGACCGAACTGGCCTACACGACCCCGTTTGAACTGCTGGTCGCCGTGACACTGTCCGCGCAATCCACCGACGTCGGCGTCAACAAGGCTACTGCCCGCCTGTTCCCCGTCGCCAACACCCCCGAGGCCATCTATGCCCTGGGCGTTGAAGGCCTCAGCGAATACATCAAGACCATCGGGCTTTACAACAGCAAGGCCAAGAATGTCATAGAAACGTGTCGGCTACTGATCGAGCGCCACGACAGCCAGGTACCGCAAACCCGCGAAGCGCTGGAGGCGCTACCCGGCGTCGGCCGCAAAACCGCCAACGTGGTGCTAAACACGGCGTTTCGCCAACCGGCCATGGCCGTGGATACCCATATCTTCCGGGTGAGTAACCGCACAGGCATCGCGCCAGGCAAAACGGTGCTGGAAGTGGAAAAGAAACTGCTCAAGTTTGTACCCAAGGACTACCTGCTCGACGCCCACCACTGGCTGATCCTGCACGGGCGCTACGTGTGCCAGGCGCGCAAGCCAAGGTGCGGCAGCTGCAGGATCGAGGATTTGTGCGAGTACAAGCACAAAACCTCCGACGATTGAGCCGATAGCCAAAAACCACTCACATCGATTGAAAAAATCTTTTTTACCAGCGTCTGCTTTCTGGTTATAAGGACGGCCAATGGCCCCTTGGCTTGGAGCGACTCATGAGTACCGATAAAGACGACCTGTCGATCGATGATGATTTTGTTGCCGCAGACGATGACGCGGAGCCACAGGTTGAAATCGCAAAGACCAACCTGAGCAAACGTCGCACCATCGACAACATGCTGGAAGAACGGCGCCTGCAGAAGCAGTTGGCCGATTTCGATTACGACCTGTAGTGCGGGTCCCGTAGTCATGGACCGATAGCCCTGGCAAAGCCTCCTGGCTGGAGGCTTCAAGGCTTGGCGATCAGTTCAGACCTTGCCGTTGCGCCAGCTCGATCAGGTCAACCAGTGACCGTGCATTGAGTTTTAGCAACAGCCGCGACTTGTAGGTACTGACCGTCTTGTTACTGAGGTACATGCTGTCGGCAATCTCCTTGTTCGAACGCCCTCGCGCCAGTTGTTGCAGCACCGTCATTTCTCGCGCAGAAAGGCGATTCACCATATCCGTCTCGCTGCCCGCCCCCCTGCCACGTGACGCATGCAAGGCCTGGTTGGGGAAGTAGCTGTAACCCGACAACACAGCCTTGATAGCGCTGAGCAGTTCGGTAAGCTCCTGCTGCTTGCACACGTAACCCGCCGCCCCTGCCTGCATGCAGCGCATCGAAAAGTTGCCGGGGGCCTGCGACGTCAGCACCAGTACCTTGCTACCCGGGCTGAATGTCGCCATGCGGGCGATCACCTCCAGGCCATCCAGTTTCGGGATACCGATATCCAGCACCACAATATCCGGCAGGTGTTGCCGTGTCAGCTGCAACGCAGCTACCCCATTGTCAGTCTCCGCCACAACGTCATACCCATGCCGCTCCATCAGCATGCGTACGGCCAGGCGTATGACCGGATGATCATCCACGATAAGCACTTTATTCATGCGATATCCATACATTGTTGTTGCTTTGGCACGCCACGATAACCGACAGGACGCTTGCTGGCGCGGCGATTTACCAGCGAAAGCCATGGACAGAAAAAGCCTACAGAACTTACAGAAACTTCCTACACACAATGACTATGGTTGTAACAAATAAATTACTTATTACCGAAAAAAAGTACCACCCACTGACATAAACGTACCAGTTGAATACTGATCTTCAGCAAAGGAAAACTTCCGACTCAAACACGTCGAAAAAGCAACACAACGAGGTTCTCTGACGATCATTCCTCCCCCGGGAAACAATCCAGCCTTTAGTTGAGTACAGCAGTAAGGTAAAGATGGACAAAACCGCTGGAGACGGCCTATATGACCCAAGCACAACCTGTCGCCCCGCTGACGATCATTGCCATCTTCGCGGGGATCATCGAAGCCTCCGCCCTTGCCACACTGCCATTTCTCGGCGAGTCCAGCCAAAGGCTCTACACCTGGTTCCTGGTAGGCTTTCCATTCTTTCTGACGGCACTGTTTTTTCTGACACTCAACTTCAATTACAAGTCGTTCTATAGCCCGCTTCCCAACAACGCAGCACACGACAACACGCCAGCACTGAGCAGTGTGGCCACACCCGCAATTGCCAATGATGCCCCCGAGGCGGTACAGGGCGAACCTGTCACTTTCATGTTCTCCGGCCCCGACGCCTGTCGCATGATGGAACAACAACTCTTGCACGCACTTGCCCAACCGCCCGAGCCAGCGCGCGTCTGGCGCTTTTGTAATCTGGACAGACGTCAATGTGCGCAGCTTTCGATCAGCGCACTCGAGGGCGATGATGTGAGCCACCGAAGTTGAACGACCCGCCTTTGCGCGGGCATAAAAAAACCCCGGACCGAGCCGGGGTTTTCGCACACGCCAGCAATCAGAGCAGCGAACGGCCCTTGTTGGCGGCAATGCGCATACGCAGTGCATTGAGCTTGATGAAGCCAGCAGCATCTGCCTGGTTGTAGGCACCACCATCTTCTTCAAAGGTGGCGATGTTGGCATCGAACAGCGAATCGTCCGACTTGCGGCCAACCACGGTCACGTTGCCCTTGTACAGTTTCAGGCGCACCACACCATTCACGTTGACCTGCGAAGCATCGATCATCTGTTGCAGCATCAGACGCTCCGGGCTCCACCAGTAGCCGGTGTAGATCAGGCTGGCATACTTTGGCATCAGCTCATCTTTCAGGTGAGCGACTTCGCGGTCCAGGGTGATCGACTCGATGGCACGGTGTGCCTTGAGCATGATGGTACCGCCAGGCGTTTCGTAGCAACCGCGCGACTTCATGCCGACGTAACGGTTTTCGACGATGTCCAGACGGCCGATGCCGTTGGCACCACCGATACGGTTCAGGTCTGCCAGGACGGTGGCCGGGGATTTCTCGACGCCGTCGATGGCAACGATGTCACCATTGCGGTAGGTCAGCTCGATGTAGGTAGCCTGGTCCGGGGCATTCTCAGGCGAGACACTCCAGCGCCACATGTCTTCTTCGTGCTCGGTCCAGGTATCTTCCAGGACACCGCCCTCGTAGGAGATGTGCAGCAGGTTGGCGTCCATCGAGTACGGCGACTTCTTCTTGCCGTGGCGCTCGATCGGGATGCCGTGCTTCTCGGCGTAGTCCATCAGCTTTTCGCGGGACAGCAGGTCCCACTCGCGCCATGGAGCGATGACCTTGACGCCTGGCTTCAGGGCATAGGCACCCAGTTCGAAGCGCACCTGGTCGTTACCCTTGCCGGTGGCGCCATGGGAAATGGCGTCAGCGCCGGTTTCGTTGGCGATTTCGATCAGGCGCTTGGCGATCAGCGGACGGGCGATGGAAGTACCCAGCAGGTACTCGCCTTCGTAGACGGTGTTGGCGCGGAACATCGGGAACACGAAATCACGCACGAATTCTTCGCGCAGGTCGTCGATGTAGATCTCTTTAACGCCCATTGCCTGGGCCTTGGCACGGGCCGGTTCGACCTCTTCGCCCTGCCCCAGGTCAGCGGTGAAGGTCACCACTTCGCAGTCGTAGGTATCCTGCAGCCACTTGAGAATCACCGAAGTATCAAGGCCGCCGGAATACGCCAGTACGACCTTTTTTACGTCCGCCATGCCATCACTCCACGGGGTTGTACGGAAAGGGATCGATTCTACCGGCGTTGCGGATAAATTTACAGTGGGGCGACAGCTTCTGACGACAAAGCGACAGGAACTTTCGTAGGGGCGACGGGCGGTAGGTTAAGGGATGTGGCATGAGGACCTTGGAGGGGCGTCGCGCCGCAGCGTGCATGCCTTGAGGAGTTCAGCGCCTGTGAGATCGAGCGCCTCAGGTGTCCGCCTCGAAACATTCTGCGCTCGATCTCACAGGCGCTGAAAATGTTGTGACGAACCCCTGGCGGCCTTGATGCGAGCCCATGACATGCACCGACCAGATCTCAGGGCGCCTTCGCCCCCGGGACGCCCGAGGCAGGTGCAACAGCCGGCGCCGCTTGCTCAACCGGCTTTTCCACCGGTTTCTCAACCACCGCCACCCGATCCAGCTCGATATTCACCCGCCGATTACGCGCCCGATTCGACGCACTGTTGTTCTTCGCGAGCGGATAACGTTCGCCATGGAAGCGCACAGTGATCTGCTCCTCCGGCACACCGTTAGCCTTGAAGTAATCGGCAACGGCCAATGCCCGACGGCGCGACAGGTCGCGGTTGGTAAGGCGGTTGCCACTGTTGTCGGAATGCCCATTGAGCTCGACATGGTTCACCGTCGGGTCGGCTTTCATGAAATCGAGGATCACGTCCAGCCGCGCCTTGGCTGCTGCGTCCAGCTCGATACCGCCCCCGGGGAAACCCACCTGTGTCTGGCGCACCTGGTCGTAGTTCATCGGCAACAGCTTGCCAGCACAGACCTGATAGTCATTGTAGGCTTTGGCGAAGCTGACCGGCAGCACACGCACCTCCATCGGCCTGCCCGCCTCACCGGTGTAGTTGCGCACAACGGTGCTACGCCCGTCGAGCAAGCCGTTGATCAGCCGGCTGGCCTGCCCTTGGGAGGAGCTGAACAGCACGCCACTGCGGGCCATTCGCACATTGCCCAAGTTGATATCGCCACGCCCAGGTTGCCACGGCGCTGCCGCAGCCAGCAGGCTGGCGGTGCCGGCACCCAGTGCGTTGCTGTCCGACCGCAGCTGAAACACCGGCTGCTCGCCTGCCCGACGCACGAACGTACCGCTGCCGAAACCTTCGATCGGCTGGCTCAGACGACACTCGAACTGGTCACCCTCGACCTTCCAGGCAATGTTCTCCATGCGCGTCTGGAAAGTCAGTGCGCCGGCCGGCAGGCTGGCGAACAGGGTCAACAGGGCTAGATAACGCTGGCGCACGGGCGGCTCCACAAATTCTGACGGCTTACCAGCAGGCTATCGGACGCTGCCCGGAAAACTTGATAGCCGTGCTCGCCCCGGGGTTTTCCGGTAGGATTGGGGCTTGAGTTCGACCCGCCTGGAATCCCCAATGTCCGATCGCCTGACCCTCCTGCGCCCCGACGACTGGCACATCCATCTGCGCGATGGTGCCGTCCTGCCCCACACCGTTGGCGACGTGGCGCGTACCTTCGCCCGTGCCATCATCATGCCCAACCTCGTGCCGCCCGTGCGCAATGCCACCGAGGCCGGCGCCTACCGTGAGCGCATTCTGGCTGCCCGCCCGGCCGGCAGCCGCTTCGAGCCGCTGATGGTGCTGTACCTCACCGACCGCACCAGCCCCGAGGACATCCGCGCGGCCAAGGCCAGCGGTTTCGTGTACGCCGCCAAGTTGTACCCGGCCGGCGCCACCACCAACTCCGATTCCGGCGTGACCAGCATCGACAACATCTTCCCGGCTATAGAGGCACTGGCGGAAGTGGGCATGCCGCTGCTGGTGCATGGCGAAGTGACCCGCAGCGAGATCGACGTGTTCGACCGCGAGAAGCGCTTCATCGACGAGCACATGCGCCGTGTGGTCGAGCGCTTCCCGACGCTGAAAGTGGTGTTCGAACACATCACCACCAGTGATGCCGCGCAGTTCGTCACCGAGGCCCCGGCCAACGTCGGTGCGACCATCACCGCCCAGCACCTGCTGTACAACCGCAACCACATGCTGGTCGGCGGCATTCGCCCGCACTTCTACTGCCTGCCGATCCTCAAGCGCAACACCCACCAGGTGGCCTTGCTGGACGCAGCCACCAGCGGCAATCCGAAGTTCTTCCTCGGCACCGACTCGGCACCTCATGCCCGTCACGCCAAGGAAGCAGCCTGCGGTTGCGCGGGTTGCTACACCGCTTATGCGGCGATCGAGATGTACGCCGAAGCGTTCGAGCAGCGTAACGCGCTGGACAAGCTGGAAGGCTTCGCCAGCCTGCACGGCCCGGCCTTCTATGGCCTGCCGGCGAACACCGACACCATTACCCTGGTCCGCGAAGAATGGACCGCTCCGGAAAGCCTGCCATTTGGCGAGCAAACCGTAGTCCCGCTGCGCGCTGGCGAAAAACTGCGCTGGCGCCTGCTGGAGAAAAACGCGTGAGCGAAGACCTTTACGAAGACGACCTGGACACCCAAGGCAGCAGCGGTCCTCGCCACCCGATGGCCGAGCGCTTCCGCGGCTATCTGCCGGTCGTGGTGGATGTTGAAACCGGTGGTTTCAACAGCGCTACCGATGCATTGCTGGAAATTGCCGCCGTCACCATTGGCATGGACGAGAAAGGCTTCCTGTTCCCCGAACATACCTACTTCCACCGCGTGGAGCCGTTCGAGGGCGCCAACATCGAGCCGGCCGCACTTGAGTTTACCGGCATCAAGCTGGACCACCCGCTGCGCATGGCGGTCAGCGAGGAAAGCGCGATGACCGACATCTTCCGCGGCGTGCGCAAGGCACTCAAGGCCAACGGCTGCAAGCGGGCGATTCTGGTCGGCCACAACAGCAGCTTCGACCTGGGTTTCCTCAATGCAGCAGTGGCGCGCAATGACCTGAAGCGCAACCCGTTCCACCCCTTCTCCAGCTTCGACACCGCCACCCTGGCGGGCCTGGCGTATGGCCAGACCGTGCTGGCACGAGCCTGCCAGAGCGCTGACATCGATTTCGACGGGCGTGAGGCGCACTCGGCACGTTATGACACCGAGAAAACCGCTGAGCTGTTCTGCGGCATCGTCAACCGCTGGAAAGAAATGGGCGGCTGGCGCGATTTCAACGATTGATCTGCCAAAGGCATTCGCGGGCACGCCCGCTCCCACAGGTTCACCTTTGCCTTCAGGCATGCAGAGAATCGGTGGGAGCGGGCGCGCCCGCGAAGAGGCCGGCACAGGAAGGCATAAAAAAACCGGCCACGAAG
>NZ_JBICLK010000045.1:0-17588 GCF_043105275.1 Pseudomonas sp. TYF_14 | reverse complement strand
ATCAACGGCAACGGCAACGGCAACGGCAACGGCAACGGCAACGGCAACAGCAGGTGGATGGGCACAGAATCTCAGTTTACTACTGGCACAGCAGCTGAGCTGGGGTGCCGACCGGCGGATTGTGAGCAGTGGAAGCAAATTCGCACCCATTTGCAGTTGCTCCACGCGGCGTGGCGCCTTAGACTGCCGCCCCCTGTAAAAGAGTGCCGGTTGGCGCTTGAAGAATTCCGCTGGCGATGCATAGGCATCGACGGCACATGAATCGCCCAAATGCACATTTTTTCATAGAGAAATCGATGACCAAGGAACAGTTGCTGGCCATGTCGGCCGATGACTACATGAACGCCGACCAGCTTGCCTTCTTTACTGAGCTGCTGCAGGCGATGAAAGTCGAAACCCATGAACGCATCGAACTCAGCCGCACCACCATCGAAGGCCTGGACACTCCGTCAGACCCTGCCGACGTGGCTTCGGTCGAAGAAGAACGTAGCTGGCTGGTAAATGCCATCGACCGCGACCAGCGCCTGCTGCCACAGCTTGAAATGGCCCTGGACCGTATTGCCGACGAAAGCTTCGGCTGGTGCGATGACAGTGGTGAGCCCATCGGCCTGAAGCGTTTGCTGATCAGCCCGACCACCAAGTACTGCATCGAAGCTCAGGAGCGCCACGAGCAGCTCGACCGCCACCAGCGCCAGGTATAAAACCGCGCGTGGTGCCAAGCCCCTCGGAGCTATCCCTGGGGCTTTTTGCGTTTCTCGACGAGATCGTTTTTGTTGCGCCTTACGAAACACTGCTGTACCGCAATGCGCTGTTTCCGCACCACTGTCAGGCGTATCATGGCTTTATCGTTAGGGTGCTAATTAAATTCCGGAGGGGATGATGAATAGCCGAGTCGATGTGGCTGTGATGATAGGGTCGGGTGTGCCGGCCACCTTGCAGGCGCTGGGCAAGCGTATTTGCTGGGTAGTGCTGGTCAATGGCGAGCGTCGCGGCACCGCCTTCGCCACGCGCGAAGAAGCGCTTGAGTGCCAGGCTGCCTGGCAGCAGCAGCTGAAGAAAGGACTGGCTGCCTGAAAATGTTTATTGCCTCTCGACGGGTTTCGGTGTTTTCGGGCATATTTGTCCTACAGTAATGCGCACATGGATGCCAGGGCTTGTCTTCTAGCAGGCTCACGCCATTGGTTGCGTTTTCTGGCGAGTGATTTCAGGCATCACGCTTCCCAAGCCGGGAATGAGCCAAACGCCTTCGGTTGAAGGCGATTCTGGCAAACCAGAGTAAAGATTCCTGCGCGCTGCATCGTCAGCGAGCACAGACATTTCGCATATCGCTTTATTACTCTTTTTGCCTATCGATAAGAAATGGCCGTGCCTCCCCGAGCTTGGGTGAGGGCGGGTTGTAACCGGTTGAGGATTACTTCATTGGCAGTCAGCACACTTGATACACATGCGTTGTTCGCCCTGGGCGACTTGCGCGGTAAATTGGCCCAACTGTTTCAGGGCCGCTTCATCTATGTCACCGAACAGAGTCCCGAAGGCCTGTACATGGCCGAAATCGACACCGAGAGTGCACTGGTAGTCGATGACAAGCAGCGCCTTGAACTGAAAGTCGGCGACCACTTTCGTGCTGCCGTATTGCCCAGCCGCGAAGGTGGCAAGCTGGAAATGCGCTTTCGCGACATCAAGTTGAATGTGTATGGCGTAGGTGATTACGCCTTCGTTTCTGTGCCGGAAGGCGAGGGCATCGTATTTCGTGAAGGCCATGGCGTGATGCTGGTATTCGCCGCGCAGCAGCAAGTGCAGGAAGGCCTGGGCAAGTTGCTTAAAGCAGTGACTGGCAAAGTCGCCAAATGGCGCAAGGGTGAACTGACCACCTTCAAGGCCAGTGAATGACCGACAGTCACGACTCACCAGCCTCGCGGGCCGAGTTTCATCGGCAGCACCAGGCAGATGCCGTAGCTGAGGCAGAGCGTTTGCTGGCCGGGCGTGAGAAGCTGCAAGGCGCCTGGCTGACTTGGGTGGCGGCTGAGCTCTATCGCCTCAGCCCGCCACCGTATGCCGCCATGGTCCGGCGCGAGTTGCAGCGCCTCAGCCAAGGTTGAGACGGCAAACCTTCAATTGCCACGGTCTCGGCCGCTGCTGACCTCTTCAGGCACCGGCTCTTTCGACATGCGCTTGCGAAATAGCGCCGCCCGCGCCAGCAACAGCGTGGTTATCGGCACGGTGATCGACAGCAGGATCGGAATCAGCCAAGCGTGCAGCACAGGGGTGCCCTTGAGCCACGAAAAGTAGATGATCGAGGCCAGTGCCACGCACCAGGCACCAAGGGTCGAGGCTAGCGCTGGCGGGTGCATGCGCTGGAAGTAGTCTTTCAAGCGTACCAGGCCTATAGCACCGACCAGGGCGAACAGGCTGCCGGTGAGCAATAGCGCGGCGGTGACCAGCTCCAGCCAGAACGGCAGTACCAGGGCTTCAGTCATTCGATCACCTCACCGCGCAGCAGAAACTTGGCCAAGGCAAACGAGCCGACGAAACCAAACAGTGCAATCAGCAGGGCCCCTTCGAAGTAGGTGTCACTGGCATAACGGATGCCCAGCACCAGCATGGTGAGCATGGCCAGGATGTACAGGTAGTCCAGGGCCAGCACGCGGTCTTGGGCGGACGGGCCACGGAACAGCCGGATCAGCGCCAGGCCCATGGCCAGGGCGAAGATGAACAGGCTGGCGAGGACGGCATTGGCGAGCAGGCCTGTCATTGGAAAATCTCCATAAGCGGGCGTTCGTAAGTGTCCTTGAAGTGCTGTATGAAGGCCGCTTCATCGTCCAGCTCAAACACATGCAGCAACAGCACACTGCGGTCCAGTGCCAGTTCGGACCAGACTGTGCCAGGCACCACGGTGGTGATCATCGACAGCGCTGCCAGGCCGTGGGGGTCACGCAATGCCAATGGTATGTGAACGAACGCAGAGCGTGGCGGCTGCTTGTCGGCCCGCAGCACACCACGGGCCACCAGCAGGTTGGAGGTGATCACATCGATGCCGACCCGGCAGATGAGGCGGGCGATGGCGAGGGGGCGCCGTACGTGTGCATGCTGCGGGCGCAGGGGCGCCATCAACAGTGGCGCCAGTATGCCAAGTGCGGCGCCCAGCAGCAGGTTGCCGGGGCTGACCGAGAGGTTCAGCAGCAGCCACAGGCCAAACAGCGAGACCGATAACAGTGGAGCGGGGAACAGTCGGTTCATGGCTGCACCTGTACGTCGCGCGAGGTGGGGCCAGGAATCGGCTGGGCGGCCATCACGGCTTTGATATAGGCATCGGGGGCCTGCAGGCTGGCGGCAGTGTCCTGGGTGTAGCGCAGCAACGGCTCGGCCTTGAGGCTGAGGATAAGGCACAGGCCGAGCAGGATGACGATGGGCAGGCATTCATAG
Source organism: Pseudomonas sp. TYF_14 (assembly GCF_043105275.1). Lineage (NCBI taxonomy): Bacteria > Pseudomonadati > Pseudomonadota > Gammaproteobacteria > Pseudomonadales > Pseudomonadaceae > Pseudomonas > Pseudomonas sp. TYF_14. Next base: position 14,165 of record NZ_JBICLK010000045.1, on the reverse strand, counting down.
CGCCGCAGCACCGGTGACGGGCGCTCTTCGGGCTTCCAGAAACGCTGGATGCCGACGCGGCCGAAGGCGATCAGCGAGGCCATGCCGGACAGGATCAGTAACGCCACCAGGCCCCAGCCGGCGGCACTCAGGGGCTGCTCGGCCGGTACGCCGAGGCCCAGTGGATTGAACAGCGCACTGATCAGGTTGAGCTTGCCGACAAAGCCCGACAGCGGCGGCATGCCGATGATCAGTAGTGCACAGGCGATGAAACTGAGGCCGAGGAAGGCCATGGTCCACGGGATGATCTGGCCGATTACCACCTGCTGTTCATCGTCGAGGTTGATGCCCTTGGGCGGGTGCAGCGATTCCAGTGGCGGCGGCATGGCGTCTTCTTCTTCGTCCAGCGGCGCTTCATTGGCCGAGCGTGAGCGTTCGACCAGTTCGGCGAGCAGGAACAGTGCGCACAGCGCAAGGGTCGAGTTGACCAGGTAGAACAGCGCAGCGCCAGTCAGGGCCGCCTGGGCAAAACCCACCGCACCCAGCAGCGTGCCGGCCGAAACCAGGATACTGAGTGCCGCCATACGCTCCAGGCGCTGAGCTGCCAGGATCGATACCGCTGCCACCGCCAGGGTGACCAGGCCGCCGTAAACCAGCCATTCGCCGCCGAAATGCGCCGAGGCCCCGGCCTGCCCGGAGAACAGCAGCGTCCACAGGCGCAGCACGGCGTACAGGCCGACTTTGGTCATGATGGCGAACAGTGCAGCCACCGGCGCGCTGGCTGACGCGTAAGCTGGCACCAGCCAGAAGTTCAGCGGCCAGATACCGGCCTTGACCAGGAAGGCCACGGCCAGGATTGCCGCGCCGGCATGCAGCAGGCCACGGTCGGCCTCCGGTACCAGTGGAACCTTCAGCGCCAGGTCGGCCATGTTCAGGGTGCCGGTCACGCCATACAGCATCGCTGCGCCGATCAGGAACAGCGACGAGGCGAACAGGTTGATAGCGATGTAGTGCAGGCCGGCGCGCACCCGCGCACGCCCCGAACCATGCAGCAGCAGGCCATAGGAGGCGGCCAGCAGCACTTCGAAGAAGACGAACAGGTTGAACAGGTCGGCGGTGAGGAAGGCGCCGTACAGCCCCATCAGCTGAATCTGGAACAGTGCATGGAAGCTGGCCCCTGCACCGTCCCAGCGGGCACGGGCAAATAGCAGCGCGCTGAAACCGATGACCCCGGTCAGGGTCAGCAAGAGCGCGGACAGGTGGTCCACCACCAGCACGATGCCGAATGGCGCCGGCCAGTTGCCCGGCAGGTACACGCCGATCGACGCTGCCTGGCCCTGGGTGCGCACCCACAGCAGCAGACAGGCCGCGATTGCCAGGCCGGAGAAGGTAGACAGCAGGTTCAGCCTGGCCTTGATGTGCCTGTGCTTTTCACCCAGCAGCAACATTATCGCGGCCGTAATCAGCGGCAGCAGGATGGGGGCGACAATCAGTTGACTCAGCTCACTCATTCGTCACGCTCCCGGCCATCCACGTGGTCGGTACCGGTCAAGCCGCGCGAGGCCAGCAGCACCACCAGGAACAGCGCGGTCATGGCGAAACTGATGACGATGGCGGTGAGCACCAGTGCCTGTGGCAGCGGGTCGGTGTAGTGCAGCAGATCCTGGGTAACGCCATCCTTGATGATTGGCTCCTTGCCGATGAACAGGCTGCCCATGCTGAAGATGAACAGGTTGACCCCGTAAGAAAGCAGACACAGGCCCATGATCACCTGGTAGGTACGCGGGCGCAGGATCAGCCACACCCCGGAGGCAGCCAGCACGCCGATGGCGACTGCAATCACTTCTTCCATCAGGCGGCTCCTGCTTGGCTGGTTTTTGCCGGGTTGCCCGGGCGATAGGCGCGCACCGACTGGTGCGCCAGGGCTGTGAGGATCAGCAACGTCGAGCCGACCACGACGGTGTATACGCCGATGTCGAAGAACAGCGCGCTGGCCACGTGCACATCACCCAGCAACGGCAGGTGCAAGTGGGCGGTATGGGTGGTGAGGAACGGGTAACCCAGCAGCATGGCGCCGACCCCGGTCAGGGTCGCACACAGCAGCCCGGTACCCATCCAGCGCAGCGGCCGCAGGCTCATCTGCGCCTCGACCCACTGGGTGCCGGCCACCATGTACTGGAGGATGAACGCCACCGACATGACCAAGCCAGCGACAAACCCGCCACCGGGCTGGTTGTGCCCGCGCATGAACAGGTACATCGACACCAGCAAGGCGATCGGCAGCAGCAGGCGCACCAACGCTGCAGGCACCATCATGAAGCCCAGCGCGGTATCAGTGGCATGCCGCGGGTTGATCAGGTCGGTGACCACGTCTGGCGCCAACTGGCGTTGTTGCGCCGGCAACTGCATGCTCTCTTTCGGAGGGCGGAAGCGCCGTAGCAGGGCGAACACGGTCAGCGCCACAGCCACCAACACGGTGATTTCACCGAGCGTATCAAAGCCGCGGAAGTCGACCAGCATGACATTGACCACATTGGTGCCGCCGCCCTGAGGCAACGCACGGCTCAAATAGAACGAGGAAATGTCGTTGGGCGTGGGCCGGGTCAGCATGGCGTACGACAGCACGGCCATGCCGCCACCTACCAGCACGGCCAGCAGCAAGTCGCGCAGGCGGCGCATGCGCGCGCGCTCCAGGCTACCCGGCAGCGGTGACACGCCTTCGATACGCCGTGGCAGCCAGCGCAGGCCGAGCAGGATCAGCACGGTGGTGACCACTTCCACCACCAACTGGGTCAGTGCCAGGTCGGGCGCAGAGAACCAGACGAAGGTGATGCAGGTCATCAGGCCGCAGACGCTGACCATGATCAGTGCCGCCAGGCGGTGGTACTTGGCCTGGTAGGCGGCGCCGATGGCGCAGGCAATGGCGATCAGCCACAGGGCGACGAATACCCCGGAACCCGGAATCTTCGGGCGATCACCCCAGCTCAGGCCGCTATGGAGCATCGGCGTGAGGCCCGCGAGGAACGCGGCGAATACCAGCATGAACAGCTGCGACTGCAGCCGCCGGGTGGTGAACAGGCGTTCGATGCGACGCGCCAGCAACATCAGGTGAACCTGGCCGTGCTCGAACAACCGCTTGCCATTGAAGCGCTCGATCACGGGCGGGTAGGGGAAGCGACCCAGGCGCAGTTGTTTGCGCAGCAACAGGTACAGAACGATGCCGCCGCTCATGGCGACCAGGCTCATGATCATCGGCGCGTTCCAGCCATGCCAGATGGCCAGGCTGTATTCCGGCAGGGTGCCGCCAACCACCGGCAGGGCCGCAGCGGCCAGCAGGGGGCCGACCGACTGGGTGGGGAAGATGCCCACGACCAGGCACGTGAGCACCAGCAGTTCCACCGGAGCACGCATCCAGCGTGGCGGCTCGTGCGGGGTATGGGGCAGGTCCTGGGCCGTCGGCCCGAAGAACACATCGACGGTAAAACGCAGGGCGTACGCCACGCTGAAGGTGCCGGCCAGGGTGGCGATCACCGGCAGCGTGGCCTCGACCCAGGCGGTGGAACTGATGAATACCGTTTCGGCAAAGAACATTTCCTTCGACAGGAAGCCGTTCATCAGCGGCACGCCGGCCATCGAGGCGCTGGCGACCATGGCCAGGGTCGCGGTGTAGGGCACCAGGCGGATCAGGCCGCTGAGGCGGCGAATGTCACGGGTGCCGCTCTCGTGGTCGATGATGCCGGCGGCCATGAACAGCGAGGCCTTGAAGGTGGCATGGTTGAGAATGTGGAATACCGCGGCGACGGCAGCCAGCGGGCTGTTAAGACCCAGCAGCAGGGTAATCAGGCCCAGGTGGCTGATGGTCGAATAGGCCAGCAGGCCCTTGAGGTCATTCTGGAACATGGCGGCGAAAGCGCCGAGCAGCAGGGTGAGGGCGCCGGCACCGCCGACGATCCAGAACCATTCCTCGCTACCGGAGAGTACCGGCCACAGGCGTGCCAGCAGGAACACCCCGGCCTTGACCATGGTGGCCGAGTGCAAATAGGCCGACACCGGTGTGGGCGCTGCCATGGCGTGGGGCAGCCAGAACTGGAAGGGAAACTGTGCGCTCTTGGTCAGGGCGCCGATGAGTATCAGGGGCAGCAGCACCGGGTAAAGCGCATGCTGGCGGATGGTATGCCCGGCAGCCAGGACCTTGTCCAGGTCATAGCTGCCGACCACATGGCCGAGCAGCAGGGCCCCTACCAACAGGCACAAGCCGCCTGCACCGGTTACCATCAGCGCCATGTAGGCGCCGCGACGGGCGTCGGCGCGGTGGTGCCAGTAGCCGATCAGCAGGAAGGAGAACAGGCTGGTCAGTTCCCAGAAGAACACCAGTTGGATCAGGTTGCCGGAGATGACCAGGCCGAGCATCGCGCCCATGAAGGCCAGAAAGAACGCGAAGAAGCGTGGGACCGGGTCTTGCGGTGACATGTAGTAGCGCGCATACAGCGATACCAGCGTGCCAATGCCCAGTACCAGCAACGAGAACAGCCAGGCAAAGCCGTCCATGCGCAACACCAGGTTCAGCCCCAGGCTGGGTAGCCACAGGAACTCTTCGCGAATGACGCCACCATGGGCAATCTGAGGGTACAGAAGTGCTACCTGGACGGTGCCGACCAGGGCTACGAGCCCGGCAAGAATGGACTCGGCGTTACGTGCGTTGTGCGGCAGCACGGCTGCCAGGCAACTGCCCACGAACGGCAGAAGCAATAGCACTATCAAGGACATAGCGGCCTATTCTGGAGAAGTTTGCAAAGAATCATACGTGCCGAGGTGTTTATCACCAACACGCAAGCTGTCGCAGAATCCTACAAACCGGCTGTGACAAGCGGTTTTTTTATAACAGTTTTTTACAAAGAATAGCCGCTGTTGACTGTTTTACAGCCCCGCCTGGCTTTCGCCAGGGTTCTGCACATCGCGTGTTTCGACGGTTTCGCGAGGGCGCCGCACCTTGAGTTCACTGACCACCACGGCAACCACGATCAGCAGGCCGCCGAGCAGCGCCACGCCAGGCAGGCGCTCGCCAGCCAGACGCCCGACGATGCCGGCCCACACCGGTTCACCAGCATAGATGAGTGTGGCGCGGGTAGGCGAGACCGACTTCTGTGCCCAGTTCATTGCCACTTGGATCACCGCACTCATTGCGCCCAGGCCCACTGCGCTGGCAAGCAACAGCCAGGAGAAGTCGGGGAGGCGCTCCTGGGTCGGGACGATCATGAGAAACGCCAGCAGCGATGCGGTCGCAAGTTGCACCACCGTAACCCGGCGCACATCGACCTGACCGGCGTAGCGGCTGATCAGAATGATTTCACCGGCGATGGCCACGGCGCTGATCAGGGTGACCAGTTCGCCCTCGCTGAAACGCAGGCTGCCGCCTTCCGGCCCGGCCAGCAGCATCAGGCCGATGAATGCCAGGCAGATACCCATGCTGGGCATCAGGCCAGGCCGCCGCCCCAGCACCAGCCACTGCAGCAGCGGCACGAACGGGACGTACAGCGCAGTGATGAACGCTGACTGGCTGCTGCTGATGGTTTGCAGGCCCATGGTCTGCAGGCCATAGCCGAGCATGATCGACACGCCGATCAGCATGCCGGCCTTCAGTTCGGTGAAGGTCAGGCCGGGCAGCGCTCGCGCCGAGACCACACCAACGAACAGCGCGGCTGCCGCAAAACGCAGGCCGACGAAGAACATCGGGCCGCTGACGGTCATCACGTTATGCACCAACAGGAAAGTGCCGCCCCACAATATGGTGATGAATACCAGCACCAGTTCGGCCTTGCTCAGGCGGAAGGTGACGGCAGGGGTAGGCTTGCTGCTGGGCTGATTCATGGTCTTGCACACTCGGAAAGGGCGGCGCACAATCGCCGCAAAAGTGGGCAGTATACTGCGCAATCTTGACCAGTGAGCAATATAGTGCACAAGGATTCTTCGCACCGGGCATCGGTGCTGCAACATGTCAGCCTCAATGTGCGCAGTCTGCGCAACGCCGCCGGCTTGAGTCAGGCGGCGCTGGCCGAGCGTTCAGGGGTCAGCCGGCGCATGCTGGTCGCGATCGAGGCGGGCGAGAAGAATGTCAGCCTGACCACATTGGACCTGATTGCCGAAGCCTTGGGCGTGGCTTTCAGCACCCTGATCCAGGCGCCAGACCTGCGCGACCCCGGGCGCATTGAAGAGCTGGCGTGGGCTGGCGAACACCCGCAGAGCCGAGCGGTGTTGCTGGGCACCAGCCCGGCAAGGCGCGAGGTGGAACTTTGGGAATGGACCCTGGCACCGGGGGAGTGCTATTGCAGTGAGGCCGATGCCGAAGGCTGGAGCGAGCAGATCTACGTGGTCGATGGGCAGCTGACGCTGATCATCGAAGAGGTCGAGCATCGCTTGCAGGTGGGGCAGTTCCATGTGTTCCCCAGTAACTGCCGGTATGCCTACCGTAACGATGGCGTGGTGGCTGTTCGGTTTGTGCGCAATGTGGCGATTTGAGCCTGCAGGCTTTGGGGCTGCTGTGCAGCCCCAAAGGTCTCAAGCCGATCAGCTTTTCAGCAGCTCGTCGGTCTTCACCACATTGGCATAGGCAAACGCCAACGCCGCCATCGCCGAATCATGCACATGAGCCGCCGGCACCTGCTTGCCGTCGAACGCCAGTGGCAGGGTCGCGCAGGCATCGTGCGCCACAGTCACTTGATAGCCCAGATCGGCTGCAGCCCGGGTGGCGGCGTCAATGCACATGTGGCTCATGCTGCCGACGATGGTCAGCGCCTCGACGCCATGCCGGTCCAGCGTGTGCTCAAGATCGGTACCGAGGAAGGCGTTGACCTTGTGCTTGAGCACCACCGGCTCGCCCGGCAATGGCTCGACCTTGGCGTGGATGGCCGCACCCTGCGAACCGGGGGCAAAGAAGGGTGCATCGGCAGTGTCGAACTCATGCCGCACATGAACCACCAGGTCGCCGCGCTGGCGTGCGGCTGCCAGCAGGCGGGCGGCGTTGTCGGCCGCCTGGTCGACGCCATCGAGGGGCCACTTGCCGCCGGGGAAGTAGTCGTTCTGGATGTCGATGATGATCAGTGCCTGCTTGCTCATGCTGCCTCCTGTGGCAGTAGTCGTCGAGAGACGTTAGTTATAGGCTGTGTTCACCCACCTGAGGATTGGCGCGAACGACACTATGCGGGCAAAAACTGACACCGGCGCTAACCTGGATATCGGCTTGCTGTTTTACCCCGGCGTGCAGCGCGCCGCTGTGCATGGCCTGGCCGACCTGTTCCTGGTGGCCAACCGGGTGGCGGCCGAACTGGGGGCCGTCGAGCTGCCGCACATTCGCGTCAGTTGCTGGCAGGCAGATGAGACGGGGCAGTTGTTGCCTGCGTCGGATAACTCTGCTGTCACCGTACCGGGCCTGCGCGTCCTGATCATTCCGCCAAGCCTGGAGTCGGCCCCACAAACCGAATTGCTCGAACGCCACCGCGCGCCGCTTTGCCTGCTGCACGGGCGTGGTACGGTGCTGGCGTCGGTATGCATCGGTGTATTTTTCATTGCCGCCAGCGGTTTGCTCGACGGGCGCCCGGCCTGCACGCACTGGAACTATGTGCAGGCGCTTGCCCAGCGCTTCCCCAGGGTGCGGGTTGAGGCCCAGCAGCCGTTGCTGGATGACGGCGACATCGTGACCTCGGCAGGGTTGATGGCCTGGACGGACCTCGGCTTGCGCTTGCTGGAGCGCTTTTTGGGGGCGACTGTGGCTCAGGAGACCGCTCGCTATCTGGCCGTCGATCCGGTCGCGGCGCCGCTGCCCGGCGCTGTGTTCAACCCGCGCCTGGACCACGGCGACGAGGCCGTGTTGAAGGTGCAGCACTGGTTGCAGGGCAATGGCGGGCAGGATGCCGACCTGGCCACGATGGCGGCCTGCGCGGGGCTGGAGGCGCGCACTTTCTTGCGGCGCTTTCGTGCCGCTACCGGGCTGCGCCCGACCGAGTATTGCCAGCAGGTGAGGGTGGGGCGGGCGTGCCGCTTGCTGGAGTTTACCCGGCGCACCGTCGAACAGATCGCGTGGGGTGTCGGTTACCAGGATCCGGGCGCGTTTCGCAAGGTGTTCCAGCGTGTCATCGGCCTTACTCCGAGTGACTATCGGCGGCGGTTTGCGGTATCCGGCCAGGGTCTGTAGAAATCACTTGACCTTGACTTTACTTGAGGTCTTACCCTGCTCGGCATCGCGCTGCATGCGTACGTAGCCAGGAGACTGTCGATGTTGGCAACACCTCATGCCTTGTGGTTCACCCAGATGATCGAATACGAAGTACCCAGTATGTACCAGCAAGCATTGGCTCAGGCCCTGGTGGAGCGTAGTGAAGCATTGGCTGCTCGTTGCGAAGGGCTGCAGGGTGTGAGCATCCAGGCCAGCGACGATGGCTGCCGGGTGTTGCAGTACCTGCAATGGCAGTCACGCCAGGCCTGGGCTGCGGCGGCCGTGCAGTTCGTCGAGGAATCGTTTCTTGACCTGCTGGGCCAGCATCAGGCACGCGGTGTCAACTTCGCCGCCTACCAGGCCCTGCGCAGCCTGGTGCGCGGGGACGATGGCGTGCTGCATTGCCAGATGGGCGGTCCTCAGGCATACCAAGGTGCGTAGTGCGGGTAGCGATCCAGGCGGGCACCGATGACCATTTCGCTGATCCATGCCGCCAGGAGCGAGCTATACGCTTTCTGGCTCTGTTCGCTGGACAGCGCGTGGTCGGCGCCGTCGACGATGCGATGGGTGAGCGAGTGGGCGTTGACGAACGCCGAGCGGTAGTTCATCAAGGTACTGTGCGGCACGTAGTCATCCTGCTCGGACTCCACCAGCAATACATCCCCGCCGAATTCGGCGCACGCGGCCAGCGCGCGGTTGTCGGCCGGGCCCAGGGGGCGCTGGCGATAGGCATTCAGGCGTTGACGGTCAAGGGTTTGCTTCGGGCTGCCCCATTCGTCATCCCAGTACATGGCAGGTACCCGCAGGGCCAGCCACCTGACCGGCCGTTCGCGGGTCAGCAGAGTCGCCAGGTAACCGCCATAGCTGCTGCCGATAATGGCGATGGCGCTGTTGTCGACCGCCGGGTGGCTGACCAGTCGATCGTAAGCCACCAGCAAGTCCTGCAGGTTTTGTTCACGGGTGACCGTGAGGCGCTGGCTTTCAGTTTTTTCGTGACCGCGCAGGTCGAAGGTCATGCACACGCATCCCAGTCCGGTGATATGCCGGGCGCGGGCCAGGTCACGTTGCTGGCTGCCGCCCCAGCCGTGGACGAAGAGAATGCCCGGCATTTTGGTGCCCGGGCTGACCAAGGTGCCGGCGATGCGGTCATTCTCGACCTGCAGTTCAACGGTTTCACTCTGAATGGCCATGGTCGCGAATCCGCGCAAATTTGCTGAGTTGTCCGAGTTCACTGTCGTTTCCTTGGTAAAAGAGGATGGCATCAGCGGGCAGGTCGGGGTTGCCGAATACTTCGTGGGTGGAAGCCCGCACCCGTTGCAATGCGGGGTCATCGGCAAAGGCCTGCAGGGCCAACAGTTCGGCACTGCTGGCACCACCCAGGCGCCAGGATTGTTCGAGCACCCCGCTGCACAGATGGCCCGAAGGGCTGATGCCGCGGGCGATGTCATAGTTGCGACGTGAGGCGACAAATCCCGGGAAGTGCTGCTCGGCGGCTTGTTCGTAAACCATGGCCTGGTTGATGGCAAGGCGCAGGTGGTCGTCCAGTGGGAGCTGTAGCAACGCCTGATAGTCGCCACGTACCACCACCAGTTCAGAACCGCCGTAGACCTCGGTACCCTGATGGTCACGTGTCAGTTGCTGGGTGCCGTGGTAGCTGCAGGTCAAGCCGGCGAAGCGCACCTGGCCGACGCTGAAGGTTTGCACCTCGCTCAGGTCTTCTTCGAGCACCAGGCCCCACTGCGCCAACGTGTGGTCATCCATATCGGCCAGCAGAGGCTCCAGGGCATCTGCAGTGGTGATGACCTGTTGCCCGCGTCCCGCACAAGCCAGTACCGGTTTGACCCTCAGCGGGCCGTCGAGCAGCAGCAACTGTGCGGCAGTGCGAGCGTCGGCTTTGCTGAACACCGTGTAGCCGCGCAGCAGGGCATCGCTGGCCTGTCGGGCGAAGTCGTCGGTCCAGCCTGGCGGGAAGCTGGCCCCGGCGGGTAACGGGTGAGAGATCGCCTTGGTCGCCATGTAGGGGTACGGCACCATGCCGCCAAACAGGTCCTGTTCGCTGCAAATACCCAAGCCGGCATATCGTCTGGGGTCGATCAGGGTCTCGGTTGGCAGATAATAGTAGGCATCGGCTGCATCTGGCGGCCGCATGGGCTGTATAAATGGGCAGCCCAGCAAACGTGCCAGGCCTTCGGCAAGCTTGAGATGAACGCCGTGCTCGTGTTCGGGCGTGTGGTCGCGGGTGTCAAGCAACACCACGCCGGCTTTCGGTTCGATGCCACTGGGCATGGTCATTTGCCTGTGTGCAATGAATGTACTGTGTGTGAAGCCGGTGTCCTGGGGAAGTTCAGGGAAACTTGATCGGTGGTCCTGGTCCTGTTGTAGGAAGTGTCCTATTGGCACAGGGCGTCGTGGGCAAGGCATGCCGTATCTTGGTCGTCACGATTGCAGCGCCCTGGCGGCTGTTCCATTATCGGTCTATTGGATCAACCGTTATGAAGCCGCAGGAGAGCGCATGAACGTCCAGACCACCCTTGAGCAAAGCGTGCCGCAGCGACTGGTGCACGTGCGCCAAGCCATGGCGGCAGGGGGCATCGATGCCTTGCTGGTCCCCTCGGCCGACCCCCACCTTTCCGAATACCTGCCCGGTTACTGGCAGGGGCGCCAGTGGCTTTCGGGGTTCCATGGTTCGGTCGGTACGCTGGTGGTCACCCCCGGCTTTGCCGGGCTGTGGGTCGACAGCCGCTACTGGGAGCAGGCAGCTCAGGAGCTGAAGGGCAGCGGCATCGAACTGATGAAACTGTTGCCGGGCAAACCCGGGGCGTTGGAATGGTTGGGCGAAAATGTCGAGCCCAACGGTCGCGTGGCAGTGGATGGTGCGGTCATGGCCCTGGCTTCGGCGCGCCAGCTGGCTGAGCGGCTGAAGGCGCGTGGAGCGCAGCTGGTGACAGACATGGACCTGCTGGGTCAGATCTGGGACGGGCGCCCGGCGCTGCCCGGTAACCCGGTGTACCAGCACCTGCCGCCCCACGCCACGGTGAGCCGGGCGGAAAAGCTCGCGCAACTGCGCCAGGGCATCCAGGCCAAGGGGGCCGACTGGCACTTCATCGCTACCCTGGATGACATTGCCTGGCTGTTCAACCTGCGCGGCAGCGATGTCTCCTACAATCCGGTTTTCCTGGCCTTTGCCCTGATCAATCAGCAGCAGGCCATCCTGTTCGTGGGCCAGGACAAGGTGGACGAGCACCTGCGTCATGTGCTGGAGGTCGACGGCATCGAGGTGCGCGACTACAGCGAAGCAGGCAAGGCGCTAGGCACCGTTCCTGCGGGGGCGCGGCTGCTGGTGGACCCGACCCGGGTCACCTGCGGCCTGCTGGACAACCTGGCGGCAGAGGTGGTTCTTGTCGAGGGGCTAAACCCCACCACGCTGAGCAAGTCCTGCAAGGGTGACGACGACCTGGTGCATATTCGCCAGGTCATGGAGCAGGACGGCGCAGCCTTGTGCGAGTTTTTCGCCTGGTTCGAGGCGAACCTCGGCCGGGAGGTCATCACCGAGCTGACGGTTGACGAGCAATTGAGTGCCGCGCGTGCTCGACGGCCGAATTTCGTGTCACTGAGCTTTTCTACCATTGCCGCCTTCAATGGCAATGGCGCGATGCCACACTACCGGGCCACCGAGCAGTCGCATGCGCTCATCGAGGGTAATGGCTTGCTGCTGATCGACTCGGGCGGTCAATACCTGGGCGGCACTACCGACATCACCCGCATGGTGCCGGTCGGTAACCCCAGCCAGGCTCAGAAGCAGGACTGCACCCGTGTACTCAAGGGCATGATTGCCTTGTCGCGTGCCACGTTCCCGCGAGGGGTACTGTCGCCGTTGCTCGACGCCATTGCCCGGGCGCCGATCTGGGCTGACCAGGTCGACTATGGCCATGGTACCGGCCACGGCGTGGGCTACTTCATGAACGTGCATGAGGGGCCTCAAGTGATCGCCTACCAGGCGGCACCTGCACCGCAGACGGCGATGCAAGTGGGCATGATCAGCTCGATCGAGCCGGGTACGTACCGCCCGGGGCTGTGGGGCGTTCGCATCGAGAACCTGGTGGTCAACCGAGAAGCGGGGAAGAGTGCCTTTGGTGACTTCCTGCAGTTCGAAACCTTGACGCTGTGCCCTATCGACACCCGCTGTCTGTTGCCCGAGTTGCTGACCAAGGAGGAGGTGGAGTGGCTGAACGGCTACCACGCCTGCGTACATGAGCGCCTGGCGCCCTTGCTCCAAGGGGATGCGCTAACCTGGCTGGAGATGCGTACTGCACCGCTGTAACGCAGCGGAAAAAGGGCAGTTTGCGAACTGCCCTTTTCTCTATTTACAGATGATGATCATGCTCCGGCTGGTGTAACCCGCCGGGTTGATGCCGAACAAATAGTCACCGGCCTCTTCATCGCTATCGCCCGAGCGCGCAATGACCCGGTAGCCGCGCGTGCTGCAGGCGCTTGCGGCCTTGCTGTAGCAATTGTCCCATGAGGAAGAAAGACCGGAGCAATTGATATGCAGGCCCTTCTTGCCCCTTTTGACCTCGGTCTTGGCTGTGGCGGCACATCCAGCAATGGCCAAGATGGCCAGGATGAGAAAAATTCGTTTCATTCCTGTCCTTAAATGCAGGGCAAATCAGTTGTCACGACCCTGTCGTTGTCGCTTCGGTTCTTCCTGAACCTTCCCCCAGCGTCCGTGTTCGGCCCAGTAGATAGCGTAAAGATGATGATTCTGTGACAGCTTAATCAGCGAGACAGGCTGCTACAATCATTAATCCTTTCTCAAATGAAAATATTTCTCATATCAGTCTGCTGCGATGGCCGGGCTGGGCGCCTTGCGCATGGACAGGGTGGTGCCGACCGAGGCGGTAATGATTGCCAGAATCGCCAGCCATTGAGTGAGCGTCAGCACCTCGCCGAGGAAAAGCAGGCCGGACAATGCGCCAAATGCCGGTTCGATGCTCATCAGGGTGCCGAACGTGCGCGCCGGAATCCGCGTGAGGGCAACCATTTCCAGGCTGTATGGCAGGGCGGTGGACAGTATTGCAACGGCAAACGCCATGGGGATCACGGCAGGTGTGAGCAGAGCGCTACCGGCGTGGGCGATACCGATGGGGGCGACGAACAGGGCCGCGACCACCACCCCCAGGGCCGCGCTCTGGATGCCGTGCTCGGCCCCTGCACGTTGCCCGAACAGGATGTACAGCGCCCAGCACACACCCGCCCCCAGCGCATAGGCGGCGCCCGCGGGGTCGAGTGCCTGGCCGCTGTGACCTGCCGGCAGCAACAGCAGCAGGCCTGCGATGGCCAGGGCAATCCACAGGAAATCGATCGCTCGGCGCGAGGAGAAGATCGCCACGGCCAACGGGCCGGTGAATTCCAGGGCGACGGCGATACCGATTGGTACCGTTTGCAGGGCCATATAGAAGAGGAAGTTCATGCCGCCCAGTGCCATGCCGTAGATGACCACATTGCGCAACGTGTTGGCGGTCATGCGTACCCGCCACGGGCGCAATATAAGCAGCATGATGATGCTGGCGAAGATCAGGCGCAGGGTGGTGGTGCCTTGTGCGCCGACGATCGGGAACATGCTTTTGGCCAGGGAGGCGCCGGACTGAATCGATGCCATGGCGATAAGCAGTAGGCCGATCGGGAAGAGGGTGGCGGCCAGGCTGCGGGGTTGGGTGTTCATTTAAGTGCGGCAATCCTTGGGCGGGGGAGATGGTGAGCAATATAGTGCGCAATTGGTGGGGGAGGTGGTAGCCCTCAAGCGGCTTTACCAGCAATATTTCAAATCATTGAAATTAAAGGTTGACCTTCTCGATGGCCTCCCTATAATGCGCACCACTCCAACGCGGTAGCGAAGCAAAGCTAGCCACTGTGTTGAGTCAAGTGTTTGAAGCTAAACGAGTTTCTCGCAAAAAACTTCAAAATAAACGCTTGACAG
>NZ_JBICLK010000044.1:0-281 GCF_043105275.1 Pseudomonas sp. TYF_14 | reverse complement strand
ACCAGCCGGTTCTCGCAGTCATAGATAAAGTGCTGCAGCTTGCAGTGCCCCGAGCGCTTCTCGATCAGGTTGCCCCACGGGTCGTAGCGGTACTCTTGATCCCGCCACTGTTTGATGCGGTTGTCCTTGACCTTGTCAAACTGACGCGCATTGAAGTCCAACCGGTTGGCCGCCGGGTCATAACGAAACTCTTCGCTGCCCACCAGCGAGCCCGTATCACGGCTGCGCAACTGGCCATTGGCTTCATACTCGTACTTGATCTCGCCACGTAGCTTGTCCAG
>NZ_JBICLK010000043.1:0-3985 GCF_043105275.1 Pseudomonas sp. TYF_14 | reverse complement strand
TATAGCGCGTCAGTTGACCAGCGACATCAATTTCATAACGATCAATGCGACCGTCCGGGCGTTCGCTTTCGACCAGATAACCACGTGCGTCGTAGCGGAAGTGGGTGTGTTCACCCCGGGCATTGATGCTTTCGCGCAAGCGGCCATGGGCGTCGTAGTGATACAGCGTCTGGGCATTGCTGCAGTCGCGGTAGCTGAGCAACTGACCGCACGTGTTCCAGCTCAGGTACTTGCTCTTTTCGAGGGCATCGGTGACCTGGGTAACACGGCCTTCCGGGTCGTATTGGTACTGTGTCTCGCGCCCCAGCGGGTCCTGCTGCCAGAGCAGATTGCCGTGGCTGTCGTAGCCGTATTGCCGAGTCCGTCCGGCTGTATCGGTGACCTGGATGGGTAGCGCCCAATGTCGTAGGTATTTGATGTGTTCGCTGCGGCCGAGGGGATCGCGGGTTTCGATCAGGCGGCCGATATCGTCGTAGCTGTAGCGCCATTCGCCTCCTTGCGGGTCGATGCGCTTGATCAACTGTCCGGCGATCACTTCCGCCAGCCAGCAGTTGCCCTGAGGGTCGATGTGCTTATAGACCTCGTACAGTGGCCCCCAGTAGTAGTGATCACGGCGGCCGAGGTTGTCCGTGACGAGGGTTTCACCGGCTTCCAGGTTGTACTCGAACCGGTACTCTTCACCATCGCTGCCCCAGTGGCGAATCACCCGCCACTCGTGATCGGGTTGGGGCTCCAGCAGTGGAGGCAAGCGGTAGGGTGTACCGTCCAGGCGCTTGGGGGCAGGGCGCGTTTCAGGAATGGCGAAGCGCGCCCATTCGTATTCGCGGACAGCACCGCTAGCCAGTTGATGGCTATTGAGATAGCCCTCGGGGGTGTAAGTGAAGCGGCGGACTCGTTGATCCGTCGCATCCAATACCTCATGCAGTTGCCCGTTGTCGGTGTAGCGATAGCTGACCAGCAGTTCGCTGTGTTCTACCGTCGGTGTTCCACCGTTATTCAGGAACACCCGTGATACCTCACTGACACGCTGGGGATGCCTGGCGGCATAGTGAAGCTGCACGACCGTTTGGCCGTACTTGTCATAGAGGGCTTTCAGGCGCCCTTGTTCGTCGTACAGCAGGTCGAGGCAATTGAGATTGCGGTCGCCGAGCCTGATGAGCCGTGAGCGTTTCGGATTCAGCGGGTCGGTATCGAAGACCCGATAAAGCCCTTCATTGATATCTTCGACAACGGTCTGGCCGTCCTCCAGCTGGAAGAAGGCCAAGCCGTCCACGGCACTGATGAAGGCATCACCGGCACTGAGGCGGCCCAGTTCCAGTCGGTTACCGTCGTTGTCGATGTAGATCCAAAGCGTACCGCCTTGAGGATGTGGGACGCGGGCCAGCTCCACTTCATAGGGGACACTCCAACCCATCCCCAGTAGACCGTCGCTGCGCATGTCCCTGCTGTCGTAGCGCCGTGCCCATTGGATGCCCAGCAAGCCTGGGAGATTGAAATCGATGTCCTCCGGCCCCTCCTGCAGCTTGCTCCCTGTGGCAACGGCAACCGGGTTACCTAATGTGCACCCTTTGATGCGGCCAAACCTTCGGGAGATAAGCATCCCCGCAATGATCCCGGTAAACATCGCAATCTTGCTCTTGCCGTTGCGAATGTCCCGGACCGTCGCCGTACCGCCACCCATGCGCACATTGGGCGATACGTTTTCATTCACATCAATCGTGGCATCGCAGGTGGTCTTGTCACCTGAACGCGCTGCGGGTTGGCCATTGATGAATACCTTGTCCGAGCCTTGCGCAATGAAGGTGTCGGGCAGGGGCGGGTGGCGCGAACAGCTGATCTTGTCTCCTTCAGCGGGCTCCGAGCCTGGGTCGGCCGGTGTGGTCACGGGCGAGTTGAAGATGTCACGTATGGCCATCCCCAGCCCCACGAACGGGACGAGATAAGGCACCGCAGCCATGGCCATGGAACCGACGTTCTCCAGGATGGACGGTTCCTGTTGTTCAGTATCGGCTGCGCCGCCCCCCGGTGGGCCAGTGATGCCGGCCGCGCGCGCAGCGGGCTCACTGTTAATGAGCACATTGGTTGACCCACTCTCGATTTTTCCGTAGGTATCGGGCGAGTCCACGCTGTTGCCAAGGCTGTCGCAAAAGCTGGAGATGGCGTCGCCGACAGTCTGGTCTTCGCCGACGGAAAGGGTGCTCATTGCGCCGACTGCCACACCCGCGACGGCGGCGATGGCGACGCCAGCCGCACCGCCAGTGGCTACGGTGCCAACCACGGCCAAGCTGATGGCTGCGGCGACGGCTGCGGTGGCCGCTGCATAGACAACGGCCTCGGCAACTGCGCTGATCATTTCAGCGGCAAGCGATGGATGAAGAATTGCGTCGCCCATTCGGGCGGCGTGAACGGTCTGCGCCATTGGCGGTAAGCTCCTAGCAATCCGAAAGTCCTTGTCCTGGGGCGTGGAGAGGCTCAGGCAAATCGGAGCTCGTCTTTAAGCGCGCGCCAGTGGCTGATATCGTCGTCACTCAAAGGCCCAGGCTTGCTGTAGTTGAGCACCAGCATCCGTTGCTGCCCCGGTATCAGGCAGGCTGCCTGAAGCTGGTAGTGGGGCTTGTCGCCGACCATGAACTGGATGGCCATTTCCCGACTGTCGACGGGATGCTCATTGCTTCCAAGGCGGGTCACTTTCGCGGGCGTAATAGTCAGCGCCTTTGACTTCTTCCGTAATACGTTCAGTTGCTCCTCCAAGGCCTCATCCAGGGTCTTGGTGGTTGCAACAGGGCTGCGAGCGATCACCAACGTGGTTTGTCTGTTGGGGAAGCGCAGCATGTTCAGCGTCAAGTCCTCGGGGGCTTCATCACCCAGATCGAGAATTACATCGTGCGTCAGGTATTGGGTCATCTCGGGTAGTCCTTTTCGAGTTCAGTGCAGGGTGGCTGTGCGAGCGCTAGTCGAAATGCCCATCCACGTCAGCCTTGAGTGAATCGCTGTCGCGCCCGTTCGCGCCCGCGCCCGACGAACCACCCGTTGGGTTGAGGTCGAGCTTTGCCGCCAGGGTGTTGATCTGCCCGGTCTGCTGTGCGGTGAAGTTGAAGGTCTCGCAGGTGATGTTCAGCGTGCCATTGGCATGCATTTCGATAAGGGTCTTGCCGCACTTGAGGCGTAGCGTGTTGCCCGCTTCGACTTCGTAGTCGCCTGCGATGAGGTCGTTTTTGCCACCCCCCACTTTCAAGGTGTCGTTGGCCTTGACGACGCGCAGACGATTGCGGCCAATGGCGACCGATTCGTCCTGGCCAATCTGTTGGGTGCGATCGACGCCCACAGAGAGGGACTGGTTGTGTTTGACCAGAGTGTTCTGATCTCTCTGGGCATGGATGAACACTTCCTCCTTGCCCAGCTCATCCTCGAAACGCAGCTCGTTGAAACCTTCCCCCTTGTGGGTCTGGCTCTTGATGGTCATGCGTGTTTTGTGATCGGGCAGATCGTAAGGCGGCAGTTGGTCACCGCAGTAAGTGCGCCCGGTGATCATCGGCTGGTCGGGGTCGCCGTTGACGTAATGGATGATCACGTCCTGGCCGATCCGAGGGATGGCCATCGAGCCCCAGCTGCCCCCCGCCCAGCCTTGAGACACCCGCAGCCAGCACGAACTGAACTCGTTGTTCTGGCTTTCGCGGTCCCAGGGGAAACTGACTTTTACCCGGCCCCATTCATCGCAGTAGATTTCCTCGCCAGGCGGGCCGACGACGGTGGCCATGTGCGGCCCGTCGATTCGTGGTTTTTTCAATGGCGCAGGGCGCCATTCGGTCCGACCGGGGACCAGCACTGCGGTCTGCTCGTAGCGCGTGCTTACATCGGCGCCGGCGGCTTCTTCCTGCAGGCTGGTGAACTGGTGGCCTTTATGGGTAACCGTGTTGACCCGCCAATGCGCATTGAGGTCGTCACGTGGGTGACCGGTCAGGGTGAAACTGAGCCCCGGTTGCAG
>NZ_JBICLK010000042.1:0-2261 GCF_043105275.1 Pseudomonas sp. TYF_14 | reverse complement strand
CCTGCATCGGCATAGCGGCAGGCGGGGGCGTCGCCGGTGCGGGGCATGATGGCGTAGCGCAATGGCAGGATGGGCACGCGTGCGCTGCAGGCAGGGCCGGAGGTGGCGCTGCTTACGGAGGCGTTAGTCATGGGCAGGCTCCTTGCTTTCGACCAGTGCCTGGAGCTCGCGAAGGCGGGCCTGGGGCGACTCTTCGAGGTTGGTGTAGATTTTTCCCGCCTTGTCATTGCTCATCAGCCACATGTGCCCGGCTATCAGCCGAATGAATTGGCCCGCAACTTCCTCGCTCCGGAAATTGAGGGCTGTCAGTTGCGGCAGGAGTGTTTCTATCCATAGGCGTATGTCCGCCAAGGTATGGTTGGCATGGGGCGGCATGGCCAAGACCTCATGTGCCAATGAGAGGACAAAGTGCTCGTGCATGCCTGCTTGCAGCCGATCAAGTTCAAGCTGCTGGAGGGTCAAAGGCAGTTCTGATTTTGAGCGGGCAGCAATCGGCTTGTTTTCGTGTGTTTTCCATTCATGAGCCGGCCCCCAGTTGACTCGCCATGCCAACCGAGACACCGGGCCAAGCCAGGCCTTGCGATGGTCGTCGTCCAGCGCATTCAGCCAGGCTGCAAGATGGTCCGGTGTGACATGGTGAGTGGCAACGCTGTGGTCAGGGAGCACGACCTGCACCAGGCTGGTGAAGTGGTCTGCCAGCGCTGCCAGGCCAACCTCGGCATCCAGCGCGATGGCTCCACCGATAGGCATCCAGGTCGTGATTGCATGGGCAAGCAGCTCGTGAGCGTCTGCAACGTCCACCAGCAAAGGCCCGAACTCATGACGGTCATCCAGGGCGCTGTTCTTCCATAACCATGCCTTTTGAGTATTTCGGCTGACAGCGTTTATAAGGTCGAGTACCGATGGGGCATAAGCAGGAACCAGTTCACCTTCCTGCGGGATGGGCCGATAGGCCCAGTTCTCGATTGCACTGGTCATGAGCAGCAGAAAGCGGCAGTTGTGAGCGAAGTCTTCGCTGCGCGGAGGAGGTGATGACAAGGTGGTCATTGGACTTGCCCTCGGATACAGCGGCAATCGGGTAGGGGACAGGAGCCATCAGGGCGGCGCCCACACAGGCGCTCCAGCGGCTTGCCAGTGTTCGGTGCACTGCTGATGGAAAAGGGGCTTGTCGTTCCATTTGCCGACTTGAGCATCTGGCCGGTGATGCGAATCGTCGGGCTGTCCAGTGTGATGCCTGTTTCGTCGATTCGAATGGAGCCACCAGGGCCTTGGATGACCACGGCTTCCGATGCTCGAAGTTCATAACGGCGAGTACGTCTGCGGATATCCCCACGGGCTTCCAGCTCGGCATGCCCTTCGACCCGTTGCTCGAAGTTGCCACCGATACGGGTGTGGTGATTGGCGGCGATCTGATCGTGACGGTGATTGCCGATGTTTTCGACACGGTCCTTGGCGATCCTGATCGTGTGGTTTCTACCGATGTCGAGCGCGGCATCCTGCCCAATGGTGATGCGCTCGTCATTGCCAACCGTTTCCGTACGGTCGTGGCCGATCAGGATCGATTCGTCGTTATCGACCTGCTCTTTGCGGTCATTGCCGACCTGCGTAGTCTCATCATGCTTGACCACATTGTTCTGGTCCCTCTGGGCATGAATGAACACTTCCTCCTGGCCCAGTTCGTCCTCGAAGCGCAGCTCGTTGAAGCCATCGCCCTTGTGGGTCTGGCTCTTGATGGTCATGCGGGTCTTGTGACGGGGAAGGTCGTACGGTGGCTGCTGGTTGCCGCAGTAAGTACGGCCGGTGATCATCGGCTGATCGGGGTCGCCGTTGACGTAATGGATGATCACGTCCTGGCCGATCCGGGGGATGGCCATCGAGCCCCAGCTTCCACCCGCCCAGCCTTGAGACACCCGCAGCCAGCACGAACTGAACTCGTTGTTCTGGCTTTCGCGGTCCCAGGGGAAACTGACTTTTACCCGGCCCCATTCATCGCAGTAGATTTCCTCGCCAGGCGGGCCGACGACGGTGGCCATGTGCGGCCCGTCAACGCGTGGTTTGGGCAACGGAGCTGGGCGCCACTCGGTTCTGCCTGGCACCAGTACCGCCTTTTGCTCGTAACGTGTGCCCTGGTCGGCCCCGGCAGCTTCTTCCTGCAGGCTGGTGGGCTGGCTGCCTTCGTGGTGGACCGTGCTGACCCGCCAATGCACATTCAGGTCTTCGCGCGGGTGGTCGGTCAGGGTGAAACTGAGCCCCGGTTGCAG
>NZ_JBICLK010000041.1:0-17716 GCF_043105275.1 Pseudomonas sp. TYF_14 | reverse complement strand
TGATCAATGGTGGACACACATCGGAGGTTGGGCGCAGGCCGCTGTGTAGGAGCGGGTTTACCCGCGAATACGGTGGCGGCCCAGCTGGCCAATTTTCACCCGCCGTTCACCGTCGCAGCCACCACCGTATTCCCGGGTAAACCCGCATTTCTTGATCAGAGCAACGACAGCGGATAGTTGAAGATCAACCGGTTCTCATCGAACTCGTTATTGCTGTAATCCCGGCGAATCGACGAGTTACGCCATTTCACGCTCAAATCCTTGAACGCCCCGCTCTGAATCACATACGCGAGCTCCGTTTCACGCACCCACTCCTTGCCATCGGTCACGCCCCCGCTGTGCACATCGCGCCCGCTGATGTAGCGGTTCATCAGGGTCAACCCCGGTACCCCGACGGTGACGAAGTTGAAGTCATGGCGCACCTGCCACGAACGCTCGTTGGCATTGTCGAAGCTGGAGTTGTAACTGTCGTTGGCCAAGGTCCCGCCACTGGTGCCGTTCACCCGCATCCAGGTATCACCATCGACTTTCTGCAGCCCCACCCAGAAGGTGCTGCCGCCGTACTTGGCCGAGAACATCCCCGAGTAGGTCTTGTTGTCCAGCTGCCCGGCACGTTCGGAGCCGTCCTCGTCGCCATGGAAGTAGCCCAGGTTCGCACCCAGGGTCCAGTCACCCACCGGCTGGCTGTGGCTCAGTTGCAGGTATTGCTGCTGGTACACGTCCTTCAGCACCGCATTCCAAAGCCCCACCTGCGTGCGGTCCTGGTTGAACTTGTACTCGCCGCCGACGAAGTTGAAACGGTCCGACACACCGCCGCCGTAGCTCATGTCTTCCATGCTCGCGTCGTTACGCGGGCTGTTGCCGCGGAACTGGCCGCCGTACAGGGTCAGCCCTGCGATTTCGTTGGAGGTCACCTGCCCGCCACGGAATGTTTGCGGCAACGAACGCCCGTCGTCCGAACGCAGAATCGGCAGCACCGGCATCCATTCACCGATCTTCAGTTCGGTCTTGGAAATACGCGCCTTACCCGCCACTGCCAGGCGCCCGTAATCGTCGGCTGGCCGGCCATCGTCATGGCGTGGCAGCAACGCCGTACCATAAGTGCCGCCACCACCGTCGAGCTTGACCGACCACAGCCCCAGCACATCCACGCCGAAGCCGATTGGCCCTTCTGTGAACCCCGAGCGGGCGTCGAGGATGAAGCTTTGCGTCCACTCCTCGGCCTTGCTTTGCGGGTTGCTGGGGTTGGTGAAGTTTCGGTTGATGTAGAAGTTGCGCAGCCCGAGGGTGGCCTTGCCGTCCTCGACAAATCCCGCGGCCAGGCTGGTGCCCGGCAGGCCGGCGATAACCCCGGCGCCAAGCAGGGCGAAGGGCAGGGTGTGGCAGATTTTCATTATTGTTGTGCTCCCTAAGGGTGTGGCAGCCCGTCCACCGGGCACGCGCAAGCGGCCTGCGGCAGGGGCGGGTAGGTAACGGGCCGGTCAGGGCCAGGGGTGAACGCGCGGTAACCGGGCGCTACGTACTGGCAGGCGTACGCGAGCTGGCCGGGGGAAGAGGGGGGGGCAACAGGTGCGGGTGCAGCGGGATGGGTGTCGACATGGGTTCGTCCACGGCTTGTTGTTTTTGTTATGTGTTGTCGTACAACTATGGGTGATTATTAGCAAGGGGAAGATGGGCTGTCAACGGCTGATAGCTGAGTAATAAAGGTCCAAGGACCCAAAATCCGGGCTGCAGAAGCTCTGCCGTGGACTCTGTACAGACATACTACGACTGGGGCTCTCGCGCCGTACGCGATCCTCTGTGCGGGCGTGCCCCCATTGCCTGCCTCGCACCTCAAACCGGGGACATGGTTTACAAATCAAATCGAATCAGCAGTGGTCCCATCCGCGAGCATGCGCTATCTTCAGATCTGGCCTCGCCCTCGACCACTCAGACTGGCATGTCCAGTCCCGGCATCCTCGTTGGTGCCGTACCCCTCCTGTCGGCGTGGGCGAGGCCTCTTCCTTTTCCGCAACGCTTCCCGGCTAAGATCGAGCGCTCCCTGGCGCCACGGCCGCCAGCTATCTTGGCAAATCTCCCGTGCTACGCGCTTCCCTGAATGGCCTTGTGCCGCGAAAGGGCCGCACAGCCGCCCCGGCAAACAATCCATCATTGCAGAACCCCCAAGATCAGTGCTTTGTACAAGGTATAGGCCCCGGACTCGCTGACCATGGTGGTCTCCTGGTCCTTGCCATAGCGCAGCAGTTGCACCGTGCGGTACTGATCCGGGTCGAGCTCGGGCATGCAGTGTTCGTCGAAGAAATGACCGCTCAGCCGGCCGAGTTCGTGGGCGCAGAACCAGGCTTGGGATTCGAGCCAGAGGGTGTGGAGAGGACATGGTTTACAAATTCAATCCAATCGCCTGTAGACCCGGCCGCAACCCTGCGCTATTTTCAGTTCTGGCCTCGCCCTCGACCACGTAGACTGGCATGTCCAGTCCCGGCACCTCGTTGTGCCGTACCCCTCTTGTCGGCGTGGGCGGGGCCTCTTCTTTTGCGGAGCGACTGACCGGATGAGATCGAGCGCTCCCTAGTTCCAGCAGTTCATGCAAGAAATCAGAAGCTGTGCCGTCGCACTCCTCTTGTCTTCAGCCAGTACATCAAAATTCCCAAACTCGGCTCAGATAGGCGTTGATGAACCAATCTGGCATGTCGTCCTGATGAAACTCCAGCGTGGCACCATCAGTAATCTCCGCAAGAAAGACAGACTCATCTCCGGAGTTATCGAAAATATAAGCCCGATTTGCTGCGGAAATGGCCTCTGGTCAGTCCAGGCATCCGAGTTCGGTGTGGGAGCGGGTTCACCGCGAAAGGGCCAGAACAGGCAAAAAACGCCCGCAAAACCCCATGCATCCGCAACGCCCGCTGCACACTTGCGCCAGCGCAAATGGCGGTTCTCTGGCACATGGTGATGCGCCGGCAAGGTCTAGGCCCCGGACTCACTGACCATGGTGGTCTCCTGGTATTTGCCATAGCGCACTAGCGGCACAGTGCGGTACTGATCCGGGTCGAGCTTGCGCATGCATTGTTCGTCGAAGAAATGACCGCTCAGCCGGCCGAGTTCGTGGGCGCAGAACCAGGCTTGGGATTCGGGCCAGATAGTGTGGAGGGGCGGTTGTGGCGGATGAAGAGGGTGGGGGTATTAAGATTGTCCATGTTTGGCCATCCTGATGGGGGAGAGCCGTTTCTGACGAGAACGGGATTCCGCTATGTGAGCGTTCTTAAGCGCCGGAAAACGTTATCGCGATGTCCAAAAACAGGCAAGGTCGGCAGCCGTAGGAAACGTCCTGTTCTGCTTCTGCCAGGCAATAAAAAGGCTGCCATTTGGCAGCCTTGTTGATGCTCAGCCCGGTCAATCAATCCCAGCTCAACGCCCCACCCGTCTGATACTCGATCACACGCGTCTCAAAGAAGTTCTTCTCCTTCTTCAAGTCCATGATCTCGCTCATCCATGGGAACGGGTTGGTAGTCCCCGGATACTCTTCTTTCAAACCAATCTGAGTCAAACGACGGTTAGCAATGAACTTGAGGTAATCCTCCATCATCGCTGCGTTCATGCCCAGTACACCGCGTGGCATGGTGTCACGGGCGTATTCGATCTCCAGCTGGGTCCCTTGCAGGATCATCTGGGTCGCTTCTTCCTTCATCGCCGCATCCCACAGGTGCGGGTTCTCGATCTTGATCTGGTTGATCACGTCGATACCGAAGTTCAGGTGCATCGACTCGTCACGCAGGATGTACTGGAACTGCTCGGCAACGCCAGTCATCTTGTTGCGGCGGCCCATTGACAGGATCTGGGTGAAGCCGCAGTAGAAGAAGATGCCTTCCAGGACGCAGTAGTAGGCGATCAGGTTGCGCAGCAGCTCTTTGTCGGTTTCGACGGTGCCGGTGTTGAATTCCGGGTCGGAGATGGCGCGGGTGTACTTCAGGCCCCAGGCGGCTTTTTTGGCGACCGACGGGATCTCGTGGTACATGTTGAAGATCTCGCCTTCATCCATGCCCAGCGACTCGATGCAGTACTGGTAGGCGTGGGTGTGGATCGCCTCTTCGAAGGCCTGGCGCAGGATATACTGGCGGCACTCCGGGTTGGTGATCAGGCGGTACACGGCCAGGGCCAGGTTGTTGGCAACCAGCGAGTCGGCAGTGGAGAAGAAGCCGAGGTTGCGCATGACGATGCGGCGTTCGTCTTCGGTCAGCCCGTCCTGGCTCTTCCACAGGGCGATGTCGGCGGTCATGTTGACCTCTTGCGGCATCCAGTGGTTGGCGCAGCCGTCCAGGTACTTCTGCCAGGCCCAGTCGTACTTGAACGGTACCAGTTGGTTGAGGTCGGCGCGGCAGTTGATCATGCGCTTTTCATCGACTGCAACGCGGGCCGAGGAGCCTTCCAGCTCGGCCAGGCCTTCGGCAACGTCGAGGGCGTCGAGGGCAGCCTTGGCACGTTTGACGGCTTCGGAGTCAGAAGCGGTGGCCGCACGGGCCTCCAGGGCGGCGGCACCACCGGCGCTGTCGAGCTTGTCGAGGGTGGCGGCGGCAGCGGCCTGCGCAGGGGTGTTGCCTTTGGCGGCTACTTCGCCGTCTTCTTTGTCGAATTCGTCCCAGCTCAGCATGGTTTGGCTCCTGCTTGAGGGTCGCCCAGAGGCAACCGGTTGGATTTTAAGAATGTGATGCCTGACGCAAGGCCGTAATGGCGAATGGGCAGCTCGAGAGGCTGACTCTCGTTTACATCTGAATGTGTTCTGGCTTGTACCTGGCCAGGCCTCTGGGAGGGGCCAGGACAATTGAATAGGTGCTCTTTTCAGAGGGCGCAAAGTATACCGGAATTCACCTTCGATCGGGGCGCGTGTCTTGCCGGCGAGGGTAACTTTTTTGACCGGTTTGGCGTGCGTCCGTTCACGAAGCGGGTGGCTTCTTCTACGGGGGGAGAGTGTAGCGCCAACCTATATGTTGTGCCAGTTTAAATTTGAAGGCACATCATATGGTGTTTCCTGAGGCTTGTGTTGGCGGAGTCGGCCTCACCGTGGGCTTGCCGGCGATGAGGCCAGCCACCACTAGCTACGGTGGGTGTACAGCGTTTCGACAATGTGTGTCTTGGGGTGCTTGCGTGCCTGTTCCACCGAGGTGAAACGGCCGGTTTCTGCGTTGCGACCAATCTTGCGAGATGCCAGTTTTTTCCGCGCCATGGGCGTACATCCTTTTTTGAGAGGTCCTGTTCTTTTACCGAGCTGCGTGAACAGTGGGCAAAGGGCAAGGTTTCTCTGAGGCGCGGATACAAAAATGCCGCGCGGGGCACCCGTAGGCACCCCGCACGGCATTCAGGCCTTACTGGCAAAAGCTTTATATCTAGGAGCGTATACTTCGGTATCGCGCCGTATACATAAGGGTTTCACCGGTTTTCAGCCTTGCATGATTTAGAAAAACGTATACTTCTAGGGTGTTTAGCCCAATTTTGGGTGGCGGAAGTATACGCTAGTCAGACGAGGTTTCGACCCAAAAATTTTCGTGCTTTGACGGGTTTTTTTCCGGTTACGACCCCCTTCGAGAGGGGGCCATCCGTCTGTCATGCAGGCCTATTTGATCTCTTTCGGTTTGGCATATGGCAGTGGGTGATCAAGGTCATCGATGGTGAGGCCACGTCTCACAGCGTTGTGGCTCCAGCGCACAAATTGCTCCAGCAGAGCGTTGTTTTCACGCGTCAGGCGCTCGATGCGGGCTTCCAAGAGACGCACACGTTCCATTGCCTTCTCTGTCTCAATGGCGCCCCGAGAGCCACCAGCGGCACCGGCGCTGTCATCGTCACGTGCGACCTCTTTGGCATGACCCCAAGCCGCTTTGATTCGAGGGTGCCTGAGCATTGCTGCTTTTGTGTATCTATGGCCGAGCTCGACCTCTAGCATCGCGAGGTAGCGATCCCAGGTCAGCTTACCGGCCCAACCATCCAGCAGCCTAACGGCCTTCTCAATTCCGCTGTCGTGCAGTCTAGGGGCACCCATTTAGAAAAACCCCATTTCAAGCAGCATGTCTTCGTCCTCATCCGCAGAGTCTTTGCCGATGCTGGCCTTGTCCGCGTGCGTCCCGATATCAACCATCCTGACAGCATCCGCCAGGCCGGCCTTCGATTGTGAGTCTGCAGGGGGTGGTAGGGTGATCAGCGCTCCATCTGGGATAGATGGGTCATTCAGCATATCCAGCACCTGACGCCAGCGTTCGAGCTTGGGTAGGTTGAGCTTCAGCCAGCGGGAGGCACCTGGCAGACCCTCCATTACGGCCTTCTCCGCGTCGGCTACGGCTTTCTGGTGCAGTTGGAACTGGAACTCTGCTTCGTCCTGGTGACGCTTGTCCCCTTTGACAAAGGTGTGCTCTGTGCAGTTCACACAATCCTTATCCTTTGGGCATGGCGTTAGGGCATGATCATGCCGACAGATACCGTAGCGTGTGCGGTGAGTGGCACCTAACTCAATACGCATAGCCTGTTCACGTGTCAGGCCGTGAGTGATTGAGATCGACTCGATCTTTTCCTCTAGATGGCCATGTACGTTCAAAGCTTTGGTTTGATCGCCAAGCTTTAAGTAAGCCTCGATGAAAGCTTCTTGAGGGACGTGGTCGTACCATTCGTTTTGTGAAGAATTTTTCCGACCAGACCAGAATGCGATCAGTGCTTCGCTCAGATGTTTGGCTTGAGCGAGGGTGTTGAGAAGGTGGCGGAAGTCATGCGTCGTGATTGCAATTGGGCTGCCGTCTAAATTGTTCTTCCCATTGCGGCTAAAAACGGTAATCCCACCGGGATTCGCGCCTAGCTGATTGTTGAGTTGGTTGATGCTGATCGGGGATGGCACGTGGAGCAAGGGCTCTGCGTTTGGCCTTAGGATACCCTCAGGGAACATAAACAGCGCTTCATGCCACTTTAGCCCGGTTTGGCCGTCCAATATGGGGAAGACTTCGGGAAGTTTCGCTAGGATAAATTTCTCTAAGGAGCTGAACTCATACAGACCGACCCATTTAGCTGTCTGCGATTCTGGCCCCATCCGCGACCTATCTGAAGTTCTCTCAGTTCGCTTGATTAATCCGTATCTGTCTGAGTGACACCCTTTAATTGGCGTGACTTTTCCTAGAATCTTTGCGGCCTCATACAAAGTAATAGGCTGTTCACGCAGATGCTCCATCCCGGCAGGAAGATACACGCTGTTAGGGTTTTCTGCATACCACGCGGCAGCCTTCCTTGCAGTGGCGCCAAGATCTGTGAGGTATTGGACTGTATCCGATACGACGGCTTCAAATTCCTCAGAAGCAGCGAATTTTGTAATCGCTGCTCCCCCTTTTGCAGGAGTCCAAGCGATGCCCATTATTGGCCCCTCATCTGTATCCGCAGACCGAATGCAATCTACTGGCAGACTGAGAATCTCGGAAGCTCGGCTAGGCGCATACATAGCTAGTGATACGAAGGACGTAGTGATCCTATCTGCGGTCTGAAAGCTGGTGTGGTGAATATTGGCCAAGGCCAAGATCGACTCCAGCGAAGGTAGTTTAGTTACCAGTTTTTCTGACTGCTTTTGAGATACCCTATCGTTTCTAACCGGGGCGACATACATAATGGGGCTTCGCCACTCAATTATCAACGGAGTGAGGCGGGCAGGATTTACGAACTCGGTAATGATCCTCTCAAGAACACGACCGGCACTCCATGCGTCCTTGAATCTATCTTTTAGTAACTCCGCTGCAGCATCTAGGATAAACGGGTTCAGTTTTGTTACGCAGGGTTGAAGCTTGGCATCAATTAGGGCCTGCTCTATTGCTTGGAGCGCGTATAGGTGCCGCTTGAATTCTGCCAGGCGAAGACGGCGCATCACTTCGCTGAAAGTCGCCTTGGCAAAGTCCAGGAACTCTGGCTCAAATGGCACTGCGACTGTTGACTTGTTTCCTGAAGTGTCGCGGCTTGACTTGAAATGCGCGATGCTTTTCGTTTTGCCTTGTGCTCTGCCGATCCGAAACGAGGTGATATCCCAGCTATTAGCTTGCCAATCGACATTCTCGAAAGGAAAGTTTTGTTTGGCGTGCGAAACGTATAGCGCTAGGTTTTCTTTAGCACTTAGTTCGTTTCGGCCAATAAAATGTACGATATCGCCCATTAATTTTCTACTTCCGACTCGTCACGAAGAGTGATGATCTGCTGAATAGCAGACATAGCACTATGGTTGATTTGACGAATTCTAGGCTCCGTCTCAAGCTCTTGATCCTCAACCAGCGATGCCATCAAGGTTTCCCAGGGGGCGCTCAGTAGGGGCTCGAAGTGCGCGCAGCCAGCCAGGCACGCGATAGGCGCATTCTGGTGGCACTCTGCGCGTGTGCCGCAGGCACCAACCGGTTTGCCCATCAGGCGCAGGAAGTCACTAATTACTGCTTCTGGATCATCGGCTCTCGTAGCTTCGTGCAATCCGCTAATGGCCTTGCCTTGAAATGCCTTCGCAAAATAGCCCATCTCTTTACCTAAGGCATCGCGGATTGGTTTTTGAAGTTCAGGCATAGACGCGCGGTAATACTGAATGCAAGAGGTGCTGCGGTGCGTGAGCAGACGAGCAACTTCGTAGTCGGAAGCACCTTGCGCCAATGCCCTAGTTGCGAGCGTATAGCGGAAGCGATATGGCGTGATCGGGATCTTTGTCTCCAGCCGCTCCGAATAAGTGTCCAAGCGCCGGATAATGGAGCTCATTCGATAGCCCAGTGCTTGGGCTGAGAGATCTTCAAATAGAGGATCCTCCACGCCGACTTGATTTGTAGGCGGGTGCTGTTCTAGGTATTTAATCAGGCATTCGGCAAGTACGGTTGGGGCTCGGCGATTCCAATATTCGTTCTTAGCAGTCATTTCACCCTTTGCAAGTGGCACTCTCAGCGTGACTTCCATCCCTTCTACGCTATGAATTATGACGTCGCGCTTTTGCATTCTGTATGCTTGAGAAGGTCGCACCCCTGTCCCGATAAAGAACCAGCAAACAGTATAGTCAGCAAGCGAGATATCTCCGCTCGAATAGCTGCGATGCAGTTGGTGGTGAATGTTGTGTATCTCCTGCTCGGTCAACGCACCAGACTCTGGGTCGTTTGTCACCAAATCATAGTAGGCGCCTCTGCCTTCCTCTTCCCATTTGTGTGGGTGGCTGAGGAAGTCAATTGTGCTATCTGATAGGCCGGGAAGACCGAGAGAAGCAACTTTGCGAAGTAGTGGGACTACGAAAGCGCGATAGCTGGAGGAGATCTTATTTAAAAGATTGATTTCTGGTATATCAATCTCGGTCTTGCTGTTGACCTCGGGAAATTCAAACCAGCTGTTAATAGCGTAAAGGGCCGTGTTGCTGTAGGACAGGCTATGAGTTCCAAGCATCGTTTTGAAAGCAGTATAGATGCTTTCGTGGAATATATTTCCAGGTGTCAAGGCATCCAGGCGTATTGGCTTGGAATTTCCATCACGGTCGACAGCCTTTTTTAGGTGTCCGATCCTGATTTCCATAATTCGGCCATCAAGCAAAACTACCTTGTCGGCGTCTTTGATGCTCTGCGATGCCGGGGCGTGAAACACTTTTTTGGTGATGGTCATTCTTTCTCATCGTCCTTGCGTGGCGTCAGGCTATTAGCTAGCCTCTCAGCGAGGCGGTCGGCTTTCTCACGAATATGCCGCCTGGCATATCGTTCGGTCATATTTGAATTCTTTGCCCACCCATTTAGCCTGTTGCGCACCTGCTTCTCTTTTTCTTCCGGCATACGATCCTCTGGCGGTAGTGCGTCTATTTTACGACTCAGGCGGTCATTCCATGTTCTTCGCATGGCGTGGGGTGCCACACTGTCTGGAAGGCCTAGTCTTTTGCGCACCTGCCGGAAGATTTGATTAATCGTCACTTTGGCAAGATGATCGCCGGAAGAGGTTGTGAACAAGTATCCATGCTTCCTAGCCGATCTCGGCATTTTTCCCCAGAACCTCATGACGAAGTCGTGGAAGTCATGGGAGGTCTGCTCTGAAATCGGCAATGTTCTTGCGATAGTTTTTGATACTCGAACTTTTACTCTTCGGGCGGCGTGGTCGATATCTTCCACCCGGAGGAAACGAAGTTCACTGCGCCTAATAGCAGTTTCCGTGAATAGTTTATAAATCAAATGATTTCGGTGTCTGTGGAAATCAGAGAGGTAAGGGTTCGTGGCCGAGTCCGGTTCAAATGCCTGATCCAGCGCAGCCATTACGTCTTCCCCGAGGCCCTCTGGAGCGTCTCCTTCATCCGAGGCCACCGCCCTGGGCTCTTGGGCTCGAAGATACGCTATGGCTGTCTCCCGAGCCTTCTTAAGCTCTTTGCATGGAGCCTGGGAGGCCTTCGGCGCAATCCTCTCATGGTTGAACTGGAGGAAGTTCGCCACTGTACGAATGCGATACCCACCCTCCACTGCAGAAATGGTGGTTCTTGTGATGGAAGGGCTCAGACCTCTCCGCACCTGTTCCAAGCGCACGATTTTTCTGGAGGAAGGCTGTAGGGACTGCTTCACCAACTGATCTTGCGCAGCTCGGTCGAGTCTCAGGAAGAAGGCCAGGTCTTCGCATTGCTCAATGGACAGGAATGATTCTGAGCGGAGCGCTTTGTCTAGGTCGATTTGCCGATTAGCAGCCCACAGGTAGGCCATCCCTAGTGTGCGAAGCACCTTCTCAATGGTGGGTGCCGAAAAGCCTACGTCTCGATACCGAAGCGTTGCGTATACGTTTGGAAGGAAGGGAGGAGCACCCTCTTGATCGACCAGCACCACCATGGGCAGGTCATCGGAGGCCGTGAAGGATCGGATGGAGAAGCTTAGCAAAGTATACGTTTCCGGCCTGTGAACTGGTTGGGCCGGGGAGTATAGAGAGAGGTATACGGCGAGTAAACCCTCCGCACCCTTAAGAATCAAGGGGTTGGAGGGTCTTTTTACTTAGGATGTATACGGTTTACTACTTATGAACCCTACTGGCAGGCTTCGCAGTCAGGCTCGTCGATCGCGCAGGCCTTTGGCACTGGCGCAGGGCCGGCTGCCTGGACTGGGGCGCTGTCGCCACCGCTGGAAACGGCGTTGAGCTTGCCGGTGTTGATGGTCGACTTCTCGGTGCTGGTGGCGGCCAGGGCACGGAGGTAGTAGGTGGTTTTCAGGCCACGGTACCAGGCCATGCGGTAGGTCACGTCCAGCTTCTTGCCCGATGCACCCGCGATGTACAGGTTCAGCGACTGCGCCTGGTCGATCCACTTCTGGCGACGGGAAGCAGCGTCGACAATCCACTTGGTCTCGACTTCGAACGCAGTGGCGTACAGGTCTTTCAGCTCTTGCGGGATACGCTCGATCTGCTGTACCGAACCGTCGTAGTACTTCAGGTCGTTGATCATGACCGAGTCCCACAGGTCGCGGGCCTTGAGGTCGCGAACCAGGTACGGGTTGATCACGGTGAATTCGCCCGACAGGTTCGATTTCACGTACAGGTTCTGGTAGGTAGGCTCGATCGACTGCGACACGCCGGTGATGTTGGCGATGGTCGCGGTTGGCGCGATGGCCATGATGTTCGAGTTACGAATACCTTTCTGTACGCGGGCACGTACCGGCGCCCAGTCCAGGGTTTCTTCCAGGTTGACGTCGATGTACTTCTGGCCACGGGCCTCGATCAGGATCTGTTGCGAATCCAGCGGCAGAATGCCCTTGGACCATAGCGAACCCTGGAAGGTCTCGTAGGCGCCGCGTTCATCGGCCAGGTCGCACGAAGCCTGGATGGCGTAGTAGCTGACCGCTTCCATCGACTTGTCGGCAAACTCGACGGCAGCATCGGAGCCGTAAGGAATGTGCTGCAGGTACAGCGCATCCTGGAAGCCCATGATGCCCAGGCCGACCGGCCGGTGCTTGAAGTTCGAGTTACGCGCTTGCGGCACCGAGTAGTAGTTGATGTCGATCACGTTGTCGAGCATGCGCACGGCGGTGTTCACGGTGCGTTGCAGCTTGGTGGTGTCCAGCTTGCCATCGACGATGTGGTTCGGCAGGTTGATCGAGCCCAGGTTGCAGACCGCGATCTCGTCCTTGTTGGTGTTCAGGGTGATTTCGGTGCACAGGTTCGAGCTGTGGACCACGCCCACGTGCTGCTGCGGCGAACGCAGGTTGCACGGGTCCTTGAAGGTCAGCCATGGGTGGCCGGTCTCGAACAGCATCGACAGCATCTTGCGCCACAGGTCTTTGGCCTGAACGGTCTTGAACACCTTGATCTTGTTGTACTCGGTCAGGGCTTCGTAGTACTCGTAGCGCTCTTCGAAGGCCTTGCCGGTCAGGTCGTGCAGGTCTGGCACTTCCGAAGGCGAGAACAGGGTCCACTTGCCGTCATCGAAGACACGCTTCATGAACAGGTCAGGGATCCAGTTGGCGGTGTTCATGTCGTGGGTACGACGGCGGTCATCACCGGTGTTCTTGCGCAGCTCGATGAATTCTTCGATGTCCAGGTGCCAGGTTTCCAGGTAGGCACATACAGCGCCTTTGCGCTTGCCACCCTGGTTGACCGCAACGGCGGTGTCGTTGACCACTTTCAGGAACGGTACGACGCCCTGCGACTTGCCGTTGGTGCCCTTGATGTAAGAGCCCAGTGCGCGCACAGGGGTCCAGTCGTTGCCCAGGCCACCGGCGAATTTCGACAGCATGGCGTTGTCGTGGATCGCGTGGTAGATGCCCGACAGGTCGTCCGGCACGGTGGTCAGGTAGCAGCTGGACAGCTGCGGGCGCAGGGTGCCGGCGTTGAACAGGGTCGGGGTCGAGGCCATGTAGTCGAACGACGACAACAGGTTGTAGAACTCGATCGCACGGGCTTCCTTGTCTTTTTCTTCCAGCGCCAGGCCCATGGCCACACGCATGAAGAAAACCTGCGGCAGCTCGAAGCGCACGCCATCCTTGTGGATGAAGTAGCGGTCGTACAGGGTCTGCAGGCCCAGGTAGGTGAACTGCTGGTCGCGCTCGTGGTTGATCGCCTTGCCCAGTTTTTCCAGGTCGAAGTCGGCCAGGGCCGGGTTCAGCAGCTCGAACTCGATACCTTTGGCGACGTAGGCCGGCAGGGCCTTGGCGTACAGGTCAGCCATCTCGTGGTGGGTGGCGCTGTCGGCTACATTCAGGAAGCCCAGGCCTTCGGCGCGCAGGGTGTCCATCAGCAGGCGGGCGGTAACGAACGAGTAGTTCGGCTCGCGCTCCACCAGGGTACGGGCGGTCATCACCAGGGCGGTGTTGACGTCCTTGATGGCCACGCCGTCGTACAGGTTCTTCAGGGTTTCGCGCTGGATCAGGTCGCCATCGACTTCGGCCAGGCCTTCGCAGGCTTCGCTGATGATGGTGTTCAGGCGGGCCATGTCGAGCGGCGCCAGGCTGCCGTCGGCCAGGGTGATGCGGATGCTCGGGTGCGGCTCGACCACGGCGTCGGTGTTGGCGCGGGTGGCACGCTCCTTGGCGCGCTGGTCACGGTAGATCACGTAGTCGCGGGCGACTTTCTGCTCGCCGGCGCGCATCAGGGCCAGTTCGACCTGGTCCTGGATTTCTTCGATGTGGATGGTGCCACCCGATGGCATGCGACGCTTGAACGTTGCGGTAACCTGCTCGGTCAGGCGCGCGACGGTGTCGTGGATGCGCGACGAAGCGGCGGCGGTGCCGCCTTCAACTGCGAGGAACGCCTTGGTGATGGCGACGGTGATCTTGTCGTCGGTGTAAGGGACGACAGTGCCGTTACGCTTGATCACGCGCAGTTGGCCGGGGGCGGTGGCAGCCAGATCCTGGTTGGAATCGGCGGCCTGCGGCACCTGGGCCTGCGGGTTCTCGCGAGTCGTGTCGGTTTGCATGGGTGGGTGTCTCCACAGTTTCTATATTGTTCAGGCGCCTTATGGGCGCCCACCGTTCCGTCCACTTGCTCGATAACCTCGCGGGGATGCGCAATGCATGCGCATCCGCCCGCGCGGGCGTACCGACTTCGGGACAGACTCAGGAATAAGGGGCAATGGCTTGCCGCTCCCTGGCCGAAGTCAAAGGTTCTGGGCCGAGCCCAAAAACTGTTGCTGATGGGTGCCAGGCCTGGCCTGCAACACCCATGCCCGAACAACGCCCTGAAAGGGCTTGCCTCGGTCGCCTCCGCAGGAGCGGTTTGGCTGCTGAAATCACCTGAAGTTCCACCCGGAAAATCGCTTGATCTTGCGGGTTGACTTTTGTGTGTGATTTTGCACGAACCCCTATATCTAGTGGTTCGCTGCGATCGGGATACAAGATAATGCGGTATTGGGGGCTTTGCAAGGCGAGCGCCTGTGGATAAGTTGTGTGTACTTTGTGAGTGAATGGTGGGTATTCGCTGTAGGCCTTGTGCCAAGTGGTTTGCAGTATTTTTCTGCACCGTGAAGCCCTTGGGCAGTTTTTTTTGGGCGCGAAGCCTGTCACAAAAAACGGTTCAGTCGAGGGGGCGGTAGGGCGTGTCTGAAGATCTGGGGTGCCTGGGTGATCGAGCACCGCCCGCGGGGCGCTCGGTCTCGCAGGGCCCCCCATCTACATTCATACTCTCAGCTGCCCTGACACGATCCCAAGAACAACAAGGCCAAAGCCATGGACCACCCCATACCCCGCATCCTCATCGTCGAAGACGACCAGCGCCTCGCCGAACTCACCGCCGAATACCTGCAGGCCAATGGTTTCGAGGTCGCGGTGGAGGCCGATGGCGCCCGTGCCGCGAGGCGCATCATCGACAGCCAGCCCGACCTGGTGATCCTCGACCTGATGCTCCCCGGCGAGGACGGCCTGAGCATCTGCCGCCGGGTGCGCAGCCAGTACCAGGGGCCGATCCTCATGCTCACCGCGCGCAGTGATGAACTGGACCAGGTCCAGGGCCTGGACCTGGGCGCCGACGACTACGTCTGCAAACCCGTGCGCCCACGCTTGCTGCTGGCACGTATCCAGGCCCTGCTGCGCCGCAGCGAAACCGTGGACAGCAAGCGCCAGGACCTGGCCTTCGGTGCGCTGCGTATCGACAACCGCCTGCGTGAGGCGCGCCTGGGCGAGCAGTTGATCGAGCTGACCGGCGCCGAATTCGACCTGCTCTGGCTGTTGGCCAGCAACGCTGGCCGCGTGCTGACCCGTGAACAGATCTTCACCGCACTGCGTGGCGTGGGCTACGACGGCCAGGACCGCTCCATCGATATCCGCATCTCGAAAATCCGCCCCAAGATCGGCGATGACCCGCTTCAGCCGCGGTTGATCAAGACCCTGCGCAGCAAAGGCTACCTGTTCGTGGGCGAGGCGCCATGAACAATTCGATCTTCCTGCGCATCTACGGCGGCATGCTGGCCGTGCTGGTGCTGGTGGCCCTGCTTGGCGTGCTCAGCCTGCACCTGGTCAACGAAGTGCGCGCTGCCCAGCACCGCGAGGGCCTGGCCCAGGGCACTTTCAGCCTGATGGCCGACAACCTGGCAATGCAGAATGAAACCCAACGCAAGCGTTCGCTGCTGATCTGGGAACGCCTGCTTGGCGTGCCGTTGGCGCTGCAGCCGATGAGCGCACGCAGCCTTGACGGTGGCCAGCGGGCGCGCCTGTACCGTGGCCTGGTGGTGGTCGAGAAGATTGGCCCGCATGCGGCGCAAGTGCTACGCAAGGTGGGCCAGGAAGACCTGATGCTGGTCGCGCAGATCAAACAGATCAGCGAGCAGTTGGCGCGGGCTACCCTCTATCTATTGGCCGACGAACTGGTGCGCTACCCGGTAGCGGAACAGCAGCAGCGTCTGGCACAGATCAAGCAGGAAAAAGGCTTCGGCTTTGGCGTTGCCTTGCAACGTATCGAGCGGGTCAGCCTGGACGATGACCAGCGGCGCCGGGTGGAGGAGGGCGACACGGTGATGGCGCTGGGCAAGGATGGTGACTCGATCCGGGTGTTCGCCGGGCTGACGGGCTCGCCATGGGTACTGGAAATCGGCCCGCTGTACCAGCTCAACCCTTACCCGCCGCAGTTGCTGATCCTGATTGCCTTCCTGGGGCTGTGCCTGATCGGCCTGGTGGTCTACCTGCTGGTGCGTCAGCTGGAACGTCGTGTGTCGGGCCTGGAGATTGCTGCCACGCGCATCGCCCAGGGCAGCCTGGATACCCGCGTGCCGGCCGGCGACGCCGACTCGGTAGGGCGCCTGGCGGCTGCCTTCAATGGCATGGCCGAGCACCTGCAGCGCTCGCTGACCATGCAGCGTGAGCTGGTGCGAGCGGTGTCCCACGAGCTGCGCACGCCGGTGGCGCGCCTGCGCTTTGGCCTGGAGATGATCGAAAGCGCCACGACTGAACAGGTGCGGGCTAAGCATCTGGCGGGCATGGACGGGGATATCCAGGACCTCGACAAGCTGGTCGACGAAATGCTGACCTACGCCCGCCTGGAGCAGGGCGCACCGGCCTTGAAGTTCCAGCGGGTCGATCTGGATGCCTTGCTCGATCGGGTGATCGAAGAGCTGGCACCTTTGCGTGCCGAGGTGCGGGTTGTGCGCGGCGACTGCCAGGGCGCGGATGCCGAAGGCGCCTGGGTCGAGGCCGAGCCGCGCTACTTGCACCGGGCCCTGCAGAACCTTGTCGGCAATGCCATGCGCCATGCCGAGGGCGAAGTGCGCCTGAGCTATCAGCTGGGCCAGCAACGTTGCCGTATCGATGTGGAGG
Source organism: Pseudomonas sp. TYF_14 (assembly GCF_043105275.1). Lineage (NCBI taxonomy): Bacteria > Pseudomonadati > Pseudomonadota > Gammaproteobacteria > Pseudomonadales > Pseudomonadaceae > Pseudomonas > Pseudomonas sp. TYF_14. Next base: position 1,004 of record NZ_JBICLK010000041.1, on the reverse strand, counting down.
ATGACGGCCCGGGGATCCCCGAGGGCTTCTGGGACCGCATCTTCACGCCCTTCACCCGCCTCGATGACAGCCGTACCCGTGCCTCGGGCGGGCACGGGTTGGGCTTGTCGATCGTACGGCGGATCATCTACTGGCACGCGGGCCGGGCCACAGTGGGCCGCAGCGAGGCGTTGGGCGGTGCCTGCTTCAGCCTGAACTGGCCAAGGCAGCAGGCACCGCTGTAAAGGTCAGACGCTGACCAGGCTCAGCAGGTGGCCGTCCTGCAGGCAGAACTGGCCTTGCAGCTCTGCGCCTTGCTGCCACTGCGGTGACAGGTCGGTGAGCAGGCGCAAGCGCGCCAGCCCTTCCGCGGACCAGTCGAGCACTTCTGCGTGTTCGAAGTAGAAGCGTTGGCGAGTCAGTGGGTACAGGGTCTTGAACAAGCTTTCCTTCAGCGAAAAGGTCAAGGTAACGGTCAGGCCGAGCTGACGGCGGTCCAGGCGCTCCAGCTCTGCCGGGATAAGGATTTCACCCATCAGCCGCTCGGCGCGCTCGTCATCCAGCAAGGCTTCCTGATCCAGGCCCAGACCTTGGCAGCTGTTTTCGCCGGCGACCACCGCAGCGGCCCAGCCCTTGCCGTGTGTGATCGAGCCATGAATACCGGCGGGCCAGATGGGCGAGCGGTCTTCGTGGGTGCCGGGCACATAGTCGCGACCGTCCAGGTGCTGGAGCGCGGCGCGGGCACATACGCGACCGGCCAGGTACTCTGCCTGGCGCTTGGCGACCGAGCGCTGCAGGCTGGCGCTGGGCACGATACCGGCGCGCTGGAAGTCGTCGGTTGCCAGGTGGGCAGGGTCGAAGGCGCAACTGACCAGCACCGCGCCGGGCAATGGACGGGGCAGGGGCCAGTGGTGCCGGAGCGGGGCGCAGCAGGCGGGAAGTGTGTTCATGGCGGCTATTGTGCCAGCTGTGCAGGCGCTAAGGGAGGTGGCGTGAAAGCGGGCTTGCCCGCGAAGGCAACACCG
>NZ_JBICLK010000040.1:0-865 GCF_043105275.1 Pseudomonas sp. TYF_14 | reverse complement strand
CCGCCGACGCGGCTCTGGATAGTCCCTCTGATAAACCTCCTTGCTGATCCGCCTCCCCAGCGGGTCATAGGCAAACACCACCCGCTCACGCTCGCCGCTGCGGTACTGCTCCACGCAAACCAGCCGCTGTTCGGCGTCATATTCGAAATACTGCACCCAGTTGCTGCCGATCCGCTTCTCGCACAACCGTCCAAAGCGGTCGTAGCGATAGCGCTTGTCCTGATAAACCAACACCCGGTTGTGCTTGATCAGGCCGTTTAGCTTGGGGCCGTCGAACAGGTTACCGGCCTTGTCGTACTTGAAATCCTCGACCTGCGTGGCCTGCCAGTTGGGGCGTGACTGCTGAACGGTTTGCAGCTGCTCGTTGAGGTCGTAGCCGTAGCGGTTGTGTCCCGCATAAGTCTTGCCCGTGTGGGGTAGGTCATGAAAGCGGCCGATGATCTGTTCGAGATGCGCGTTTTCGTCATTGGCGGCGTTTGTCATCCCACGGCGCTGTGTCTGGGTCAGTACCTCGGCAATCAGGTTGTCGCTGGCATCGTAGCGATAGGCCTTGTCCAGCAGCGGCAGCACTTCAACCGGGGCGTCGCGGTAGTGAATAGCCTTGCCGGCCAGGCGACCGCTGGTGTCGTAGCGTGTGCGGGTGACCAGTTTGCCCTGGGTCCGCAGGACCTCGTCGTGCACCGCATCGCGCTCGAAATCGCTGATCACCCGGCCGTTCAGGTTGATCTGGTGCAGGTGCCCGCTGCCGTAGTACAGGTGGTTGAGTTCGCGTTGGTCGGGCAGGACTAGCGTCTGCAGGTTGCCCAGTTCGTCGTAGCGGTACTGCAGCAAGCCAGCGCTGTTGGTTTCGCTGAGCAGTTGCCCG
>NZ_JBICLK010000003.1:0-41194 GCF_043105275.1 Pseudomonas sp. TYF_14 | reverse complement strand
GCTGGCCAGTTTTTACTGGGGGGCAGCGGGGCTGCGGATATCGTATTCGCGGGTGAACCCGCTCCTACATTGAGCGGTGGGGGGTGTTCCAGGTGGCCAGGGCTTCGCGTATGCGCGCGCAGGCTTTGCCATCGCCATAGGGGTTATGGGCGAAGCTCATTTCGCGATACGCCGCCTCATCGGTCAGCAAGGTACTCAACGCCCGCACAATCGATGCCACTTCGGTGCCCACCAGCTTGACCGTACCTGCCGCCACGGCTTCTGGGCGCTCGGTAGTGTCGCGCATCACCAGCACCGGTTTGCCCAGGGCCGGCGCTTCCTCCTGAATGCCACCCGAGTCGGTCAGAATCACATAGGCCCGGGTCATGAGGTAAACGAACGGCAGGTAATCCAGCGGTTCGACAAGGTGGATGTTGCTTACATCCCCCAACAGCCGGTTGACCGGCTCACGCACGTTGGGGTTGAGGTGGACCGGGTACACCACGTCCAACTCGGGGAATTGCCGTGCAATCTGCACCAGGGCCTGGCAGATGCGCTCGAAGCCGCCACCAAAGTTCTCGCGCCGGTGGCCGGTGACCAGCAACAGCCGGCGCTCGGCTGCCAGGTAACTGAAGTGGCTGGCGAAACGGGCCTTCAGCGCGGGGCTTTGCAGCTTTTGCTCCACCTCCAGCAAGGCGTCGATCACGGTGTTGCCGGTGGTGAAGATGTGCGCCGGATCGGTGCCTTCGCGCAACAGGTTGTCGCGCGAGGTGGCGGTGGGCGCGAAGTGCAGCGCGGCAAGGGCCCCGGTCAGGCGCCGGTTGCCTTCTTCGGGCCAGGGTGAATACAGGTTGTTGGTGCGCAGGCCGGCCTCTACATGGGCAATGGGGATTTGCTGGTAGTAAGCCGCCAGGCTGGTGGCAAAGGTGGTGGCGGTGTCGCCGTGCACCAGCACCACGTCGGGCTTGAACGCAGCCAGCACCGGTCGGATGCCTTGCAAGATGGCGGTGGTCACACCGGTCAGGTCCTGGCCGGCTTTCATGATGTTCAAGTCGTATTCGGGGCTGATGCCGAACAGCTCCAGTACCTGATCGAGCATTTGCCGGTGCTGGCCGGTGACGCACACGCGGGCTTCGAAGCGGCTGTCCTGCGCCAGTTGCAGGGCTAGCGGGGCCATCTTGATGGCTTCTGGGCGGGTACCGAAAACAGTCAGGGTCTTGAGGGGCACGGCAGTGATCCTCTTGCTCGGGTCCTTGAAGCAGGCCGGTTTCCATTGCTCAAAAATCTAGCAGGCGGGCAATGGCGTGCCAGTTTGTCGGGGGGAGGCTTACCGACTGGGGGAGGGCGGTTTACCGGGCGGGCCTTGTTCGGCGGGCGTTGTAGGGGAATGGCCGGGCAATGGTGGGCAGCGGGTATCGGACAAACGGGGATTTGGCTACAGGCACAGGGCCAGGGCCTTGTGCGTTCAGGGCCGGGCCGAGCGGGGCGGAAACGGCCACGGTTTGTGGGTGGGCGAAGTTGACCGTTTTGCTGACCGATTCGGTAACCATTCGCCGGGGGGCTTGGGTATTGTGCGGCCGGGTTACCCGCTAGGGTTGGTTGCGCAGCCGAAGGAAAGCGGTTGCTGGAAAATGACCAACCCAAGGAGTGTTGACCATGCGCAATAACGTTCTGTCGTACCTGCTGCTGCCGCTGTTCGCCAGTCTGTCGTTCTCCCTGAGCGCCGCCCCGGCCAGCACCATGGCTGTGCCCGAACCGGTGCCGGTGGTGGCCCAGGCCCAGGCCCAGCAGGCGCCAAGGCTGGACTTGAACACGGCGGATGCACTCACCCTGCAAAAGGAGCTGAACGGCATTGGCAAGGCCAAGGCGGAGGCTATCGTGGCCTACCGCGAGGCCAATGGGCCGTTTGCTTCAGTGGATGAGCTGCTGGAGATAAAGGGGATAGGCAATGCGTTGCTGGAGCGCAACCGGGACAAGGTGATGGTGGAGTAAGCGGGCAGGGGCCGGGGTGATGCCCTGGCCCGGCCTTTAGCGGTCCTGCGCGTCCTTGGCATCCGCTTCGGCATTACGCTCATGTACCTTGCGCAGTTGTTCTTCGGTCAGCGGCAGTTTCTTGGCCGTGTCGCGCAGCAGCATCAACCCGCCGACAATCGAGCCGAGGGCTATGATGAGTATCAGCCAGGCATACCAGGGCATTGTCGTTCTCCTTAGATCGGGCCGTGGGCAACGGTTACGTGAATTTTGAGCAATTGCCCGTTCCGTTGGTTCAATTATAGGTGCCAGGCCTTGTTGGGCCAATTCCGTGACCTGCGGGCCCCAAAGCCTGCGCCACTTCGTTTACAATGCGCGCCGTTTTCGACTTGCCAAGAGACCCTACCCATGTCCGCCTGCCAGACGCCCCTGATCGTCGCCCTGGATTTCCCTACCCGTGAGGCCGCCCTGAAGCTGGCTGACCAGCTTGACCCTGCGCTGTGCCGGGTGAAGGTTGGCAAGGAGCTGTTCACCAGCAGCGCTTCGGGCATTGTCGAAACCCTGTGTGACAAGGGCTTCGAAGTGTTCCTGGACCTCAAGTTCCACGACATTCCCAACACCACCGCCATGGCGGTAAAGGCTGCCGCCGAGATGGGCGTGTGGATGGTCAACGTGCATTGCTCCGGTGGCCTGCGCATGATGGCGGCCTGCCGTGAAGAGCTGGCCAAGCGCAGCGGCCCGCAGCCGTTGCTGATTGGCGTGACCGTGCTGACCAGCATGGAGCGTGAAGACCTGGCCGGCATTGGCCTGGATGTCGACCCGCAGGAGCAAGTGCTGCGTTTGGCGGCGCTGGCGGAAAAAGCGGGTATGGACGGTTTGGTGTGCTCGGCGCTCGAGGCCCCGGCACTGAAGGCGGCGCACCCCTCATTGCAATTGGTGACCCCGGGCATTCGCCCGGCGGGCAGCGCGCAGGATGACCAGCGCCGTATCCTCACCCCACGCCAGGCACTGGATGCCGGTTCGGACTACCTGGTAATCGGCCGGCCGATCAGCCAGGCTGCAGACCCTGCGCAAGCGTTGGCAGCGGTCGTGGCGGAGATCCGTGGGTAATTAACCTGCGGCTGTCCAGCAAGGGCCTGTGCCGAACCCCTGATGTGGCTGCACCCCCGATCCATGTGTAGGAGCGGGTTTACCCGCGAATACGGTAGCGGCGGCAACGGTGGACGGCCGGTGGTAATTGGCCGGCAGGCCCGGCCCTTTCGCGGGTGAACCCGATTACAAGGGCCTGTGCCGGGCCATCGGTGCCGTGCAGGGGCGTTTAAACCTTCAACACCAACTTGCCAAAATTCTCCCCGCTGAACAGCTTCAACAAGGTCTCCGGGAAGGTTTCCAGCCCTTCCACCACATCCTCTTTGCTCTTCACCTGACCACTGGCCAACCAGCCGGCAATTTCCTGCGCGGCCTTGCCGTAGTCCTTGGTGTAATCCATCACCACAAAACCTTCCATGCGCGCGCGGTTCACCAGCAGCGACAGGTAGTTGGCCGGGCCTTTTACCGCTTCTTTGTTGTTGTACTGGCTGATCGCGCCGCAAATCACGATGCGTGCCTTGAAGTTGATGCGCGTCAGCACGGCATCGAGGATGTCGCCGCCCACGTTGTCGAAGTACACGTCCACGCCTTTGGGGCATTCGCGCTTCAGTCCGGCCAGCACGTCTTCGGCCTTGTAGTCGATCACGCCGTCAAAGCCCAGCTCGTCCTTCAGGTACTGGCACTTCTCGGCCCCGCCGGCAATGCCGACCACGCGGCAGCCTTTGATCTTGGCAATCTGCCCGACAATGCTGCCCACCGCACCGGCCGCGCCGGAAATGACCACGGTGTCGCCAGCTTTGGGTTGGCCGACCTCCAGCAGGGCGAAGTAGGCGGTCATGCCGGTCATGCCCAAGGCTGACAGGTAACGGGGCAGGGGGGCCAGCTTGGGGTCGATCTTGTGCAGGCCCTGGGGCTCGCCGGTGAAGTAGTCCTGCACACCGAGGGCGCCGCTCACGTGGTCGCCGGGCTGGTAACCGGGGTGATTGGAGGCAACCACCTCACCGACGCCCAGCGCACGCATTACCTGGCCCAGGGCCACGGGCGGGATGTAGGACTTGCCTTCGTTCATCCAGCCGCGCATGGCCGGGTCCAGCGACAGGTACAGGTTGCGCACCAGCACCTGGCCTTCGCCGGGTTGTTCGGCGGGTACGGTCTCGAAGCTGAAGTCGTCACGGCGCACGGCGCCGACCGGGCGTTTGGCAAGCAGGAAGCGGCGGTTGGTCTGGGTCATGGCGGGTCCTTGTGGGCGGTGGAGGGCGTAAGGCGTTCAATCTACCTTGTTGATGAAGGCGGTTCCTTAAAATCACTGACAAGCATGGTAGCCCAACCGTTGCTGTGATGATGCTGCCCGGCCGAGTGGTGGCTGACTATGCTCTGAACCCCACCCAATCCCTCACAGGAGCACGCGATGAGCATGACCTTTTCTGGCCTGGTAGCCCTGGTGACCGGCGCGGGTGCCGGCATCGGCCGGGCAACCGCCCTGGCGTTCGCCCACGAGGGCATGAAAGTGGTGGTGGCGGACCTCGACCCGGTCGGCGGCGAGGCCACCGTGGCGCAGATCCACGCGGCAGGCGGCGAAGCGCTGTTCATTGCCTGCGACGTGACCCGCGACGCCGAGGTGCGCCAGTTGCATGAGCGCCTGATGGCCGCCTACGGCCGGCTGGACTACGCCTTCAACAACGCCGGGATCGAGATCGAGCAACACCGCCTGGCCGAAGGCAGCGAAGCGGAGTTCGATGCCATCATGGGCGTGAACGTGAAGGGCGTGTGGTTGTGCATGAAATATCAGTTGCCCTTGTTGCTGGCCCAAGGCGGTGGGGCCATCGTCAATACCGCGTCGGTGGCGGGGCTAGGGGCGGCGCCAAAGATGAGCATCTACAGCGCCAGCAAGCATGCGGTCATCGGCCTGACCAAGTCGGCGGCCATCGAGTACGCCAAGAAGGGCATCCGCGTGAACGCCGTGTGCCCGGCCGTGATCGACACCGACATGTTCCGCCGCGCTTACCAGGCCGACCCGCGCAAGGCCGAGTTCGCCGCAGCCATGCACCCGGTAGGGCGCATTGGCAAGGTCGAGGAAATCGCCAGCGCCGTGCTGTACCTGTGCAGTGACGGCGCGGCGTTTACCACCGGGCATTGCCTGACGGTGGATGGTGGGGCTACGGCGATCTGAGTGGATGCCGTGCGGGCTGCTTCGTAGGCAAGCCCGCCCCTGACAAATGCGATCACCAGGCCAAAGCCTACGATGTCGCGCATGGACAGGAGGGGCGTGCCCAGGCCGTTCTGAGCAAGCCGGGCAGCCAGCCGGCCACCTGGCTAAAAGCTGACGCCTATTTTCAGGCCGTACTCGTCACGGGTTTGTTCGTCCGAGTCGGTCATCAGGAACTGCCCGTCCAGTTCATAGTTGTAGCGGCTGAAGTAAAGCGAAGCGTATACCGGCACAGTACCGTGTTGGTTGAACAGCACGCTAAGTTCGGCAAAGGGGTTGGTGGTATCTTTCAAATCAACCTCTTCGTTGCTGACGCCATGTATTTTCAATTGCGAATCGCCATTGATAACCTGGCGTATGCCCGCTTCGAAACGCAAGGTGGCATTATTGAAGCGGTAATTGTACCCCGCCGCCAGTTTGGCGAACGGCGTGCGGTTGGTAAGGTCGACATCATGGCGGCTGGTATTGGGTTCCAACCGGTTCCACTTGTAGCCGGCGCCCAGCAGCAGGTCGACTGAATGCCGTTCGGCCAGTGCCAAGCGCCAGCCCAGGTCCAGGTCGGCCTGGCCGTCCTTGAGCTTCTGGTCATGCTGTTTCGAGTACATGCCACTGGCCTCGGCCTGGTAGACAAGGCCTTGCGTGGCCGTCATCTTGTTGCCGTAGTTAATGAATAAGCCACCTTCGGGCATATCTTCGGTTTCATTGTTACGGCCGTTGAGTTCCAGTTGGGTGTAGCTCCCTTGTAGGCCAAGGGTGAACAACGGGGCGGTGGAAGTTTCGGCATAGCCAACGGTTGGCACAGTAAACAGCAGCAACGGGGTGACCACAGCAGTAAACATGGCTGTTTTCATTGCAAACTCCAGGGTGCACTGCAGGTCCGGAGAACGGGCCAGTTACCGATCACGATAGCGACGTTTTTATTGTGTGCAGGGGTGTTTAAAAAAATTTCAATACCCCACTTTTGGCGCAAATTTAATGGCGTCAATAGTGTTCGATAAAGTGTGGATTGGAATAAATGAATGTTTTACTTGCGTCGATTTAATATGGGCAGGTGCCGTCGCAGGTTGAGGGACGGGCTATCATTGATGGCCTAGTGATATCTTTTACAGCTGGCACTGAAAGCGACCCTTTTGCAGCCAAAAACGACAAGACATAGCTATTTGACACTATTCTGACGCCAGGCCCTTGTTCATTGGCAGATAACGTTGCCACCCTTAGCCTTCGGGATAACCTCACTGGCTGAAAGGGGATCGGTGATGGGCACGAGCAAGCACGGTGTGCTGGCCAACCTGGGCATGGCCCGCAAACTTGGCCTGGGCTTTGCCTTGGTGCTGCTGCTGACGCTGGCGGTCGCGGCCATCGGCGTCGTGGCGTTGCAAAGCGTTGGCCAGCGCTTCGACAGCTTGCGTCAGCTGGCCCAGTTCAATACCGACTTGCTGCGCTTGCGCGAGCATGAGCAGGCGTTTGCCCTGCGCTCCGACATGCAGCAGGCCGACGCTTTGCGTGGCGGCCTGCAGGGTTTGGTTGAACGCGCCCGAGGCCTGCCGGCGCTGGCGGCGGCGCAAACCGATCTTGCGGCCTATGGCCAGGCCTTCGAAGCCTTTGTCGAGGCCGTGCAAGCCAAGGAGCTGGCGCTGGACATGGCCAGCTGGTCGGTGTCCAACGTGTCCAACAACCTTGATGTGCTGCAGGCCGGCCTGGCCGATGACGGCGTGTACACCCTCAAGCAGTCCCAGGGCCAGCAGGGTGGCGAGTTTCTTGAGCAAGCCGCGCAGGTGGCCCAGGTGTCGCGGCTGATGCTGCAGGCCATGGACGAAGCACGGGTACGCCTGGAAAAAAGCCGCAAGGGCGAGGAGGGTGTGAGCCAGGAGCGTATTGCCCAGACGGTGGAGGCCGCTGGCCTGGTCAGCCAGTTGCAAGGCGCGGTTGGCGATGCCGGTTACCAGAGTGTGTTGGGCGAAGTGGCGGGGCACATTGGCAGTTTTTCGGAAAAACTCAACGAATACACCGACCAGCTGGCCCGCGAGCAGGGGCTGAAGGCGCAGTTGCAAGCCAGCGCCGAGCGGGTTACCGGGCGTGTCGACCAAGCCTATCTTGGGCAGGAGCAGGCCCTGCAAGGCGAGCTGCAGCGCAATGCCATCGCCATCGGCCTGGCCACGGCGCTGGCGTTGCTTGTCGGCGTGTTGGCGGCCTGGCTGATTACCCGCGCGGTGGTCGGCCCGTTGAAGCATGTGATCGCCCGCGCCCAGCGCATTGCGGCGGGTGAACTGGGCTTCGACGCCCAGGCGCCGCGCCGGGATGAGGTGGGGCAACTGATGCAGGCCATGCAGCAGATGGCGGCGGGGCTCTCGGGCATTGTCAGCGGCTTGCAGCAGGGGATCGAACAATTGGCCGGCAGCGCCCAGGCGTTGTCGACGGTGACCGAGCAGACCAATCGTGAGGTGGGCAGCCAGAAGGAGGAAACCGAACAGGTGGCGACCGCCATGCAGCAGATGACTGCCACCGTGCACGATGTGGCGCGCAATGCCGAGGAGGCGGCGCAGGCGGCCCAGGCCGCGGACGAGAAGGTCGACACCGGCCAGCAGGTGGTGCGCCAGAGCATGCAGCGCGTCGAGCAGCTGGCGTCGGCGGCAGAAGCTGCCAGCGCCGGCATCGACAGCCTCAGTGCCGAAATCCACACCATTGGTGACGTGCTGGAAGTGATCAAGAGCGTGGCCGAGCAAACCAACCTGCTGGCGCTGAATGCCGCCATCGAGGCTGCCCGCGCCGGCGAGCAGGGGCGCGGCTTTGCCGTGGTGGCCGATGAAGTGCGCGCGCTGGCGCGGCGTACCCGGCAGTCCACCGAGCAGATCGAGACCTTGGTGGCCAGCCTGCGCGGCAATGCCCAGCAGTCGGTGGCGCAGATCCGCGGCAGTACCGAGCTGGTACGGCTGGCCGTGGCCGATGCACTGCAGACCGAAAGTGCGCTGGGCAGCATTGCCGCAGCGGTGTCATTGATTCAGCAGATGAACCAGCAGATTGCCGCAGCCGCCGAGCAGCAGAGTTCGGTGGCGGAAGAGATCAGCCGCAGTGTCACGCAGATTCGCGGCAGTGCGGATCAGGCGGCATTGGCGATGCAGGACAATGCCCGGTCCAGTGTCGAGCTGGCGCAGCTGGGCACCGATTTGAAGGGCATGGTGGGGCATTTCAGGTTGTAATCTCGTTGCCTGTGCCGGCCCATTCGCGGATTTTGTGATTTCCCGTCGTAGGAGCGGGTTTACCCGCGAATAGGCCACCCCAGGCAACAACAACCCTCACCCCCTACGCGGGTTAAGAATCACCAAAGCCAACACCCCCGCCACAATCCCCCAGAACGCCGAACCAATCGAGAACAAGGTCAGCCCCGAAGCGGTCACCATAAAGGTGATCACCGCTGCCTCCCGCTCACGCGCCTCGTTCATGGCCACGGTCAAACCGTTCATGATCGAACCAAACAGCGCCAGTGCCGCAATCGACAGCACCAGTTCTTTCGGCAATGCTGCGAACAGTGCCGCCAAGGTGGCCCCGAACACCCCGGCAATCCCGTAGAAAATCCCGCACCACACTGCCGCGGTGTAGCGTTTGCCCGGGTCTTCATGGGCATGCGGCCCGGTGCAGATCGCCGCGCTGATCGCCGCCAGGTTGACCCCATGCGAGCCGAACGGCGCCAGCAGCAGCGAGGCAAAGCCGGTGGCCGAAATCAGCGGCGAGGCCGGTACCTGGTAGCCGTCGGCACGCAGGACGGCCACGCCGGGCATGTTCTGTGAGGTCATGGCCACCACGAACAGCGGTATGCCGATGCTGATGGTTGCCGCCAGCGAGAAGCTTGGGGTGGTCCACACCGGCTTGGCCACTTCCAGGTGGAAGCCGCTGAAGTCCAGCAGGCCCAACGCGCCGGACAATGCCGTGCCCACCAGCAGCGCGGCCAGCACGCAATAACGCGGCGACAGGCGCTTGACCAGCAGATAGCTGAAGAACATACCCAGCACCAGCAACGTGCGGTGCTGCGCGGCCACGAAGATTTCGCTGCCGATCTTGAACAGGATGCCCGCCAGCAGCGCCGAGGCCAGCGAGGCCGGGATGCGTTTGACCAGGCGCTCGAAGCTGCCGGTCAGGCCGCACACCAGCACCAGCAAGGCGCAGGTGATGTAGGCGCCAATGGCTTCGCCATAGCTGACCCCACCCAGGCTGGTGATCAGCAGCGCCGCGCCGGGGGTGGACCAGGCGACGGTGATCGGTGTGCGGTAGCGTAGCGACAGGCCGATGCTGCATACCGCCATGCCGATCGACAGCGCCCAGATCCAGGATGAGATCTGCGCGGTGGTCAGCCCGGCCGCCTGGCCGGCCTGGAACATCAGCACCAGCGAACTGGTATAGCCGGTGAGCATGGCAATGAAGCCGGCGACCACCGCCGAGGGGGAGGTGTCTGCCAGGGGCCGCAGGCGTGCGGAAGTGGCATCGGTCATGAACAAAGTCCTTGTAAAGGTGTAAGCAGTTTTTTCAGACTACAGCGAGCAAGGTTGATCCTTGCCATACAGCGGCCATTGCTTTTAGCCGTACAGTCGCCAAATATTGGGCGCAATTGCGAAACTGCTTTGCAGGGAGGGTCGATGTACAAGGTTTATGGCGACTACCAGTCGGGTAACTGTTACAAGGTCAAGCTCATGTTGAGCCTGCTGGGCCGGCCCTATGAATGGCACCCGGTGGACATTCTCAAGGGTGAGACCGAAACGCCCGAGTTTCTGGCGATGAACCCTAACGGCAAGGTACCGGTGCTGGAACTGGAAGACGGTAGCTACCTGTGGGAGTCCAACGCCATTCTCAACTACCTGGCCGATGGCAGCGAGTTCCTGCCCAGCGAACCGCGCCTGCGTACCCAGGTGCTGCAGTGGCAGTTTTTCGAGCAGTACAGCCATGAGCCGTACATCGCCGTGGCGCGGTTCATCCAGTTCTACCTGGGGCTGCCGGACGAGCGCCTGGACGAGTACCGCAAGTTGCACAAGGGCGGCTACAAGGCGCTGAAGGTGATGGAGCGACAGTTGCAGATGACGCCTTACCTGGTGGGTGAGCAGTACTCGATTGCCGATGTGGCGCTGTATGCCTACACCCATGTGGCGCAGCAGGGCGGGTTCGACCTGGCAGACTACCCGGCGGTAAGGGCCTGGCTGGAGCGGGTCAGCAGCCACCCGCGGCATGTGCCGATGGTGGGTTGATCTTCATCCTGTACTGGCCCTTTCGCGGGCAAGCCCGCTCCCACAGGGATCGCGTATCGCAGGGACCGCGCGCACCGCTGTAGGAGCGGGTTTACCCGCGAAAGGGCCAGAACAGGCTGCCTACAAACCGTCAGGCCGACGCAAACCGCTCATCCAGGTAAGCGATGATTGCCTTGGACTCATACATCCAGGTCACCTTGCCGGCTTCTTCAATGCGCAGGCATGGCACTTTCACCCGGCCGCCACCTTCCTGCAGGGCCTGGCGGTGCACCGGGTCGTTCTTGGCGTCGCGCAGCGCCACCGGCACGTTCAAGCGGTGCAGTGTGCGGCGGGTTTTGACACAGAACGGGCAGGCGTGGAACTGGTACAGCGCCAGCCCCTTGGCCGCTTGCTCGATGCGGGCCTGGGCGGCGGCGTCGCGTTTGCGCTTGGCCGGGCGGCTGATCCAGTCACCGAAGACGATGAGCTGGCCGAGGCCAACCCGCAGGGCTTTGACGATCATGGGCAACTCCTGAAATGCAAAAGCCGACCCTGAAGGGTCGGCTCGGGGCCAGCAACCAATCACTTGATCAGGCTGAGGAACTCGCTGCGGGTGGCGGCGTTGTCGCGGAACTCACCCAGCATCACCGAGGTGATCATGGTCGAATTCTGCTTCTCGACACCGCGCATCATCATGCACATGTGCTTGGCTTCGACCACCACGGCCACGCCTGCGGCACCGGTTACCTGCTGCACGGCTTCGGCGATCTGGCGGCTGAGGTTTTCCTGGATCTGCAGGCGGCGGGCGTACATGTCGACGATACGTGCCACCTTCGACAGGCCCAGTACCTTGCCCTTCGGCAAGTAGGCAACGTGTGCCTTGCCAATGAACGGCAGCATGTGGTGTTCGCACATCGAATACAGCTCGATGTCCCGGACCAGCACCATTTCGCTGTTGTCAGAGCTGAACAAAGCGTTGTTGGTGACTTCTTCCAGTGTTTGCTCATAACCGCGGCAAAGGTACTTCATCGCCTTTGCAGCCCGCTTGGGCGTGTCGAGCAGGCCCTCACGGGAGACGTCCTCGCCAATCTGGCTGAGGATCTCGGTGTAGTTCTGTTCCAGGGACATGGATCTACCTGTGGGAAAAAATCGCAAAAACGAAGGGTACGGCGGTGAGGGCGGCGCTGCAAGCGCGGCGTTACTCGTCGCGGCCTTCGAGCATGGTTCGCTTCAGCATCACATACACCGCGCCGGTGCCGCCGTGACGGGCACTGCACGAGGCAAAACCGAGCACTTGCGGGTGCTGGCGTAGCCAGGTGTTGACGTGGCTTTTGATCATCGGGCGCTTGCCGTCCAGGCGCGCGGCCTTGCCGTGGGTCACCCGCACGCAGCGCACCTCCAGTTTTGTGGCTTCGGCGATGAAGTCCCACAAGGTTTCGCGGGCCTTTTCCACCGTCATGCCGTGCAGGTCGAGGCTGCCCTCGAACGGAATCTGCCCCAGCTTCAGCTTGCGCAGCTGGCCTTCCTGCACGCCATCGCGGCGCCACATCAGCTCGTCTTCGGCGCCTACGTCGATGACGAACTGGTCGGACATGCCATCGATGACCAAAGCCTTGTCACTGCGCACGGTCGCCGCCTGGCGCAGGCCGGCCAGCTGCTGGCGGTCGGCCTTGGGCTTGCCGACTTCGGCACGGTCGTGGCGCATCGGCTTTACGCCGCGCACTTCGGCCTTGAACAGGGAAAAATCGTCGTCTTGCATGATGCCTCCACGTAGGCGGCGTAGTTTACGCGACTGTGGGGCGGTGTGCAGCCTGTGCGGGCCTCTTCGCGGGTGAACCCGCTCCTACGGGGATGTCACAGAGCCTGAAGGCGGCGGGGTGCCTGTAGGAGCGGGTTCACCCGCGAAGAGGCCCGCACAGGTTACGCAAAACCATCAATCGTGCTTCTTCATCAGGTGCGGCGACAGGTTAAGCTCCCGCCCGCGGCGCAAGCGGATACGGCTGCGCCGCCAGAAACGCACGCCCAGCCACAGCAGCAACAAGCCAGCCACGGTGAGGATGCTGGACAACGGTTTGTTGGCGTTGAGTTCCTGCAGGGCAGGGTAGTTGCCTAGCAGCCCGGCGACGCCGGCCATGGCCAGCAATACGCCCAGCGTCGCCAGCAGGGCCGACAGGCCGGCCGCCAGACGGGCGCCCCAGTTACGCGGTTCGCGCGGGCGCAGGCGCTTGGCGTCGAAACTGCCTTTAAGCTTCATTCCGCTCTCCTCGGTGGATATCCGGAATTCGACCTGCTGCTGCCCATCGGGTTCCGCCCGGCTGCCGGGCGGTCCTGCAAGCCGCTCAGATCAGGCTGGCGGTGGGGGCCACGCAAGCGAAGTTGTCAGCCATCACGGCCATTTCGCACTGGTGAATCTGCGCGGCCGGAATGACGCCGTCCTTGAATGCCAGGTCACGGGTGGCCGACGCGTCTTCTACCAGGGTGCACCGATAACCATAGTCCTTGGCGCGGCGAACGGTGGTGCTGACGCTGGAATGGCTCATGAAACCACAGACGATCAGGTCCAGGTGGCCCAGCTCCTGCAATGTTTCGTGCAGCTTGGTGTTCTTGAACGCATTGGGCATGCGCTTTTCGATGACGATTTCACCTTCCAGCGGCTCCAGCCCCGGAATGAACTGGCCAGCCGGCCCCTGGGGGTCGAAACGGCCACCAACAGTGCCCAGGTGGCGAACATGGATGATCGGACGGCCGCTTTTACGGGCGGCGTCGAGCAACCTGGCGATGTTGGCCACGGCCTCGTCCATGCCCGACAGCTTCAGGGGACCACTGAGGTACTCCTTTTGTGCATCGATGATGATCAGGCTGGCGTGGCTCAGCTTGGCCGGCGGATAGTCGCGGCCAGTGAGGCGAAACATCGTGGTTGGAACGGACATCAAGGGCTCCTTGGATAGGGCTTTTGTATACCTATTCTCCCCTGCCTTGGCGCCAATGGGAATGGTTGACAACGCAAGCGGCATGGTTACTGGCCTGTGGCTAGCCTTTGGGCAAGGCAAAGGAACAAATGTGCGGGTGGGGCTGTTAGACTTTTGTCCGGTCTGAAAATAGGAGTACCCCGTGATCACATCCCGTCTGCGCACGCTGCGCGACTACATCCGCTGGGCGGTCAGCCGCTTCCACGAGCATGACCTGTTCTTCGGTCACGGTGCCGACAACGCCTGGGACGAAGCCCGCCTGCTGGTGCTGGGTGCGGTGCACCTGCCATGGGAGGTGGCCGACAGCTACCTGGACTGCATGCTCGAGGACGACGAGCGAGTACGCCTTCAGCACCTGCTCAAGCGCCGTATCGAAGAGCGTGTACCGGCCGCCTACCTGCTCGGCGAGGCCTGGTTCTGCGGCATGTCGTTCATCGTCGACGAGCGGGTGCTGGTGCCGCGTTCACCCATTGGCCAGCTGATCGAAAAACGTTTCGAGCCGTGGCTGGCCAGCGAACCGGCGCGCATTCTGGACCTGTGCACGGGGTCGGGTTGCATCGGCATCGTCGCCGCTGACGTGTTCCCCGAAGCCGAGGTGGTATTGGCCGACCTGTCGTTCCAGGCCCTTGAAGTGGCCAACCAGAACATCGAGCGCCATGGCCTGGACGGGCGCGTGTACACCGTGCAGGGCGATGGCTTTGGTGGTTTGCCGGGGCAGC
Source organism: Pseudomonas sp. TYF_14 (assembly GCF_043105275.1). Lineage (NCBI taxonomy): Bacteria > Pseudomonadati > Pseudomonadota > Gammaproteobacteria > Pseudomonadales > Pseudomonadaceae > Pseudomonas > Pseudomonas sp. TYF_14. Next base: position 27,051 of record NZ_JBICLK010000003.1, on the reverse strand, counting down.
GTTTCGACCTGATCCTGTCCAACCCGCCGTATGTCGACGCCGAAGACTTCGACGACATGCCGGCCGAGTACCACCATGAGCCCGAGCTGGGCCTGGCCTGCGGCAGCGACGGCCTGGACCTGGTACGGCGGATGCTGGCCGAAGCGGCTGACCACCTGACCGAGAAGGGTTTGCTGATTGTCGAAGTGGGCAACAGCCAGGTGCATGTCGAGGCGTTGTACCCAGAGGTGGACTTTGCCTGGCTGGAATTCGAGCGTGGCGGGCACGGGGTGTTCATGCTCACCGCCGAGCAGTGCCGCCAGCATCAGGAATTGTTCAAGGCCCGCGTTTAGGCTATTTGGGGCTGCCTTGCAGCCCATCGCGACACAAGGCCGCTCCCACAGATTGATCGCAATACCTTGTGGGAGCAACTGTCTTGCTCAATTTCTAAAAGCTGGCGCGATCCCTGTGGGAGCGGCCTTGTGTCGCGATGGGCCGCGAAGCGGCCCCAATCTCCACCGGCTGATGCGGTCTTAGCGGGTTGCAATCCAGATCAACAGCCCTGCCTGGAACACGGCAAACGCCACCAGGCAGGTAATGGTGAAACGCAATCCGCCGTCTTCGCGCTGGTATTTGGCCACGCGCTCATCCCGCTCGCGCAGTTGCCCTTCCTTTTCCTGCAGTTGCTGGTCCGCCTGCTGCAGCAGGCTGGCGGCATCCAGAATCTCCACCCGCTGCAGGCGCTCGCTGCTCCAGGCGGCCTTCAGCTGGCCCACCGCCATATCCGCGATACGGCCCTTGAGGTGCTGGCTGTCCTCGTACTGCACCTCGATACCCACCCCGCGCAAGCACTGGTCACGGCGCAGGCGTGAGTCCTCGTTCAGGGCGTCCTTGCTCGGCAGCGCCATGCCTTCCACCCGGTAGTGCGACCACTTGCGCTGCAACCACTGTGCGGCCTGGGCCAGCATGAAACGGCCGATGCCACGGTTCACCGGTTCCAGTTGCAGGCCATGTTCATTGCCAATACGCACCAGGCGCTCGGCATGGTCGACGCGGATGTCCAGGCGGTTCTGCTCTTTGTGCACTTTCTGCCCAGGCAACTGGATTTCCATGCGCAGCAGGCTGTGTGCCTTGTCATGGCGCTCGGCATAGCCGAACTGCACAAAACGCAGCGGCCGCGCTCCGGTGCTGCGGTCGGTCGGCAGTGCTGCCAGGCGTAGCAGCTGGAAATGTTCGGCGGTCAGCTCGGCCCAGGGCAGGGCGGGGGTTTCCTGGGGTTCTTCGGCCGGCTCGACGGCGGTGGGGGAGGTGGTCATCAGGGCTTGTCCTCAGCTATGCCTGCTGTATCGGCAGGCATGGCTGAGACCTGAGCCTGTTTGACTTACGCCGAAGGCAAATGCTGGATGAACGTCACAATTCGCTCGCCCAGCTCACGCGCCAGCGGCAGCTCGGGGTTGAGGTAGCTGTCGCGCTGCTGGCTCATGCCCTTGGGGCTGATGCGCAGCATGTGGTTCATGCCATCGATCAGGACCAGTTGTGCATCTGGCTTGGCCGCTTTCAGCCGTTGGGCGTCGGCCACGTCCACCTGCACGTCGTTGCGCCCCTGCACGATCAGCGCGGGCATGGGCAGGCGGGCAAAGGCGGCTGCCGGGTTTTGCTGGAACAGCGAAATCAGGTACGGCTGCACGCTGGGGCGAAACACCTGGCGCAGCGGCGCTGGCACATCCAGGCTGGTCTGCCCGGCCTGCAGGCGGTCGAGCAGGGCGCTGCCACCGGCCAGTTGCGCGGGCGGCAGGCGCTGGGCCAGTTGTTCGTGCAGCACCTCGGCCAGCGGCCGGCCGCTGCCGGCCAGGGTGATGACTGCGCTGGCGCCAGCCTGCTCGGCGGCCAGGCTGGCAATCAGTGCGCCTTCGCTGTGGCCAATCAGGATCAGCGGGCCGAAGCGCGGGTCGGCTTTGAGCTTGTGGCTCCAGGCGACCACATCGGCCACGTAGCGCTCCACGCTGAGGTCACGCTCGTCAGGCGTGGCCGGTTGGCTGGCGGCCACCCCGCGTTTGTCGTAACGCACGCTGGCAATGTGTTCGTTGGCCAGCAGCAGGGCCAGGCGCTTCAGGTTGTCGACCCGGCCCGACGCCGGGTTGTTGCCGTCGCGGTCGGTGGGGCCGGAGCCGGCGATGATCAGCACCACTGGCGGCGGGGTGGCCTGTTGCGGCAGCAGCAGGCTGCCGTGCAGCACGCCCTGGCCGGTGTCCAGGTCGATTGGGCGTTGCAGTACAGTGGGGGCGGCGCCCTGGGCCAGGCCGGTGCACAGCAGGAAGAGCAAGGCGACGAGGCGCGACATCATGCGGTACTACATGGGGAGATGTGGGTTTGACCCAATGTTTGCAGGAAGGTTCTGGGAAGCGAATGGCAGGTTCGGCCCTTTCGCGGGCACGCCCGCTCCCACAGGTATTTCACAGCATTCGGATCTGTGGTGGGAGCGGGCATGCCCGCGAAGAGGCCCGCACAGGCGATCAAAGCATCTGTATACTGCTGCTTTCGTCCATTTCAGGCAGAACTCGCGGAGCGTCCATGTCCGGCAATACCTACGGCAAGCTGTTCACTGTCACCACCGCTGGCGAGAGCCATGGCCCGGCGTTGGTCGCCATTGTCGATGGATGCCCTCCGGGCCTGGAAATTTCCCTCGCCGACCTGCAGCACGACCTTGACCGGCGCAAGCCCGGCACCAGCCGGCACACCACCCAGCGCCAGGAAGCCGACGAGGTGGAAATCCTTTCCGGCGTGTTCGAAGGCCGCACCACCGGCTGCTCGATCGGCCTGCTGATCCGCAATACCGATCAGAAGTCCAAGGACTACTCGGCCATCAAGGACCTGTTCCGCCCGGCCCACGCCGACTACACCTACCACCACAAGTACGGTATCCGCGACTACCGCGGTGGTGGCCGCAGCTCGGCCCGTGAAACCGCCATGCGCGTGGCCGCCGGTGCTATCGCCAAGAAGTTCCTGGCCACCCAGGGCATCACCGTGCGTGGCTACATGAGCCAGCTGGGCCCGATCGAAATCCCGTTCAAGACCTGGGAGTCGGTGGAGCAGAACGCCTTCTTCAGCCCTGATCCGGACAAAGTACCTGAGCTGGAGGCCTACATGGACCAGCTGCGCCGAGACCAGGATTCGGTGGGCGCCAAGATCACCGTGGTCGCAGAAGGCGTGATGCCCGGGCTGGGCGAGCCGATCTTCGACCGCCTGGATGCAGAGCTGGCCCATGCGCTGATGAGCATCAACGCGGTCAAGGGCGTGGAAATCGGCGCCGGCTTCGCCAGTGTGGCCCAGCGCGGCACCGAGCACCGGGACGAGCTGACCCCGGAAGGCTTCCTCAGCAACAACGCGGGCGGCATTCTGGGCGGTATTTCCTCGGGCCAGCCGATCGTTGCCCACCTGGCACTGAAGCCCACTTCCAGCATCACCACCCCGGGCCGCTCGATCGATGTCGATGGCAACCCGGTGGACGTCATCACCAAGGGCCGCCACGACCCGTGCGTGGGCATCCGTGCCACACCGATTGCCGAGGCGATGATGGCCATCGCGTTGATGGACCACCTGCTGCGCCACCGTGCGCAGAATGCCGATGTGCAAGTGAATACCCCGGTGCTGGGCCAGCGCTGATCCAACTGCACCGGCCTCTTCGCGGGTAAACCCGCGCCTACATTGGGATATCACTGCCCTCAGGTGCAGTGACAGGGTGAAATCCGCGTAGGAGCGGGTTCACCCGCGAAGAGGCCGGCCCAGGTCCCCACAAGGCCATCCCATGCAACCCATCCCCTACTGGCGCCTGTCCAGCTTCTACCTGTTCTACTTCGCCCTGCTGGGCTCCACCGCACCGTTCCTGGCGCTGTACTTCGACCACCTGGGCTTTTCCCCGGCGCGCATCGGCGAGCTGGTGGCCATCCCCATGCTGATGCGCTGCGTGGCCCCCAACCTGTGGGGCTGGCTGGGCGATCGCACGGGCCAGCGCCTGTTGATCGTCCGCCTTGGCGCGCTGTGCACCCTGGCCACCTTCGCCCTGATCTTCTTCGGCAAAAGCTACGCCTGGCTGGCGCTGGTGATGGCCCTGCATGCGTTCTTCTGGCATGCGGTGCTGCCGCAGTTCGAGGTCATCACCCTGGCCCACCTGCACGGGCAGACGTCGCGCTACAGCCAGGTACGTCTGTGGGGTTCGATCGGTTTCATCCTCACCGTGGTTGGCCTGGGCCGCTTGTTCGAATGGTTGAGCCTGGACATCTACCCGGTGGCGCTGGTCACGATCATGGCCGGCATCGTCGCCGCCAGCCTGTGGGTGCCCAATGCCCAGCCGGTGGAGCAGGGCGGGCGCAGCGGCACGGGGGGCTTCCTGCAGCAGTTGCGTGCCCCGGGGGTGATCGCGTTCTACGTGTGCGTGGCGCTGATGCAGCTCAGCCACGGGCCGTACTACACCTTCCTTACCCTGCACCTGGAGCACTTGGGCTACACGCGCGGTGCCATCGGCCTTCTATGGGCGCTTGGGGTGGTGGCCGAGGTGCTGATGTTCATGGTCATGAGCCGCCTTTTCGCCCGTTTCAGCGTGCAGCGCGTGTTGTTGGTCAGCTTCCTGCTGGCGGCATTGCGCTGGCTGCTGCTGGGTAACCTGGCCCAGGAGCCGGCAGTACTGATCTTCGCCCAGCTGCTGCACGCGGCCACCTTCGGCTGCTTCCATGCCGCCAGCATCGCTTTCGTCCAGGCCAGCTTCGGCGCCCGCCAGCAGGGCCAGGGCCAGGCGCTTTACGCAGCGCTGTCGGGGACCGGCGGTGCGCTGGGGGCGCTGTACTCAGGCTACAGCTGGAAGCTGCTGGGCCCCACCTTCACCTTTGGTATGGCCAGTGCCGCAGCCTTGGCCGCAGCCGTTATCATTGCCCTTTGTTCGCAACCGACCAGGACCCGCCCCTGATGAGCATTCTCAGCGTTTTCCACCCCGCCAGCCCGGCACTGCCGAACAAGGTGCTGACTCACCACGACGACATCGCCGCTACGTTGGCCGAGCAGGGCGTGCGCTTTGTGCATGCCGAACCTGGCCTGCGGGTGCGCCCGGGCACGGCCCAGGACGAGGTGCTGGAGGTTTGCCGCGTGTATCTGGATGAGTTGATGACGGCGCATGGCAGCAAGGCCTTCGCGCTGCTCAACCGCGACGGAGAAGACCCGGCACAGGTCGATGTGCGTGATGAACATGTGCATGATGCCGACGAGCTGTTTGCCGTGGTCAGCGGGCGGGCGCAGGTTGGCCTGCGGCTGGGGGACTGGGTGTATTCGGTGCTGTGCGAGAAGGGTGACCAGCTGCTGGTGCCGGCCGGGACGCGGCGCTGGGTTGAGTTGGGTGATACACCGTTTTGCCTGGCGTTGCGCTTGTATGGCAGCGAGCAGGGCATGCAGGCGCGGTTTACGGGCGATGTGACTGCGCGGGCATTTCTTGGTATCGAAGAGCTGTAATCGCATTGCCGGCCTCTTCGCGGGTGAACCCGCTCCTACATTGGTTGCGCCGCCCTTAGGCATCGCGCAGTCAATGTAGGAGCGGTTTTACCCGCGAAGAGGCCAGGTCAGGCGACACAAATCTCAACGATAGGTCGGCAAGGCAAACCGCTGCTGGCTCTGCAGCATCGAGATGACCGGCAATTCACTGGCCTCTTCGGCCAGGTCACGACGGATGGCACTGATCGCCCAGGACAGCTGTTCGGCACTGTGCAATTGCCCGTAGGTCAGCACCCGGCGGGTAACCTTGCCATCCGCTGCGCGCAGGGTAAGCAGTACACCGCCATCGGGGCGGGCTTTGGTATTCACCTGATAGGCCGAAAATACCGATGCGAACTTTTGCTGGATGAGGTCCATATCAACTCCTGGCTGTTGTGTGGCAGACATGAGTTGATGGTTGCAGTGACCGTGCCAGAATCCTGGCTGGCGAAAAACCCAGTAAATACAGGCGGTTACGGGGGATTTCCAGAAGCGGCATCGTGCAGGCTGCACGGTCGTGCATTTTGCACAGTGCATTTTGCACGGGTCAGGGTTTGCCTATCGGCTTCATAGAATCTGAACCTTTGACCGCAATGGCATGCCTGACGAACACTTGGGCCATCAATTATGCCAGGAGGTTCCCTATGTCCAGCCAAGCCGCACCCGCCACCATGACCGATGACGAAACCGCTGCGTTCGCCGAGCAGGTGTTCGAACGTGCCCGCCAGGGCGACGCCGACATGCTCGGGCGCCTGCTTGCCAGCGGCCTGCCGGCCAACCTGCGTAACCACAAGGGCGATACCCTGCTGATGCTGGCCAGCTACCACGGTCACCACGAGGCGGTGCGCGTGCTGCTGGCGCAAGGTGCCGACCCGCTGATTGCCAACGACAACGGCCAGCTGCCGATTGCCGGTGCCGCATTCAAAGGGGACCTGGCGATGATTCGCCTGCTGGTGGAGCATGGCGTGCCGGTGGATGCCGCCGCGCAGGATGGTCGCACCGCGCTGATGTTGGCGGCCATGTTCAACCGCAGCGAAATTCTCGACTACCTGCTGGCACAAGGGGCCAACCCGGCGCACCAGGATGCCCGCGGCATCACTGCCCTGATGGCGGCGCAAACCATGGGCGCAGCAGACACTGCCGCGCGCCTGCAAGCGCTGGCCGGCTAACCGCCAGGGGGCATTTGCGGCTATCCTTGGCGACTTTTCACCCGTCGCAGGCCCCCTTTCATGAAAACTCAGTTGCTCGAATTCATCAGCCTCATTGGCGCCGGCTGCATGCGTGAGGCAGACATCGAGCGTATCGCCGACGAGGCCGCCCAGGCCTACGCCGACCCTGCCGCCTTCCTGGCCGCCAACCCCGACATCAACTACGACGACACTTTCCCGATTCCCTTGGGCGAATGGGTGGTGCTGGGCAGCCTGCCGGATACCGTGGTGTTCCAGGCCGACAGCTATCAGGAGCTGTTCCAGCAGATCAGTGATTCGTTCGACAACAGCGTGCCGTTTACCCTCAAGCCCAAGCAACTGGCCCGTACCGAGCCACTGACAGCGCTCAACCGTATCCAGGTGCAGATGGGCGCGCTGAACAAGGAGGCGGGTGGTTATGTGCTGCTCAACTTCAGCCAGTTGCTCGATGACGAGCTGCAGATGGTCATGGTGGGGCAGCAGGACCTGGCGCGGGTAATGGAGTTGGGAGCAGAGCTGGGCATCAAGGTCGAGCCGGCGCTGGAGGCTTTGAAAGTCGCCGTCCACATCTGATACCAGTGATTGCTTGTTCGCGGGCATGCCCGCTCCCTCAGGTACTCCAGCGCATCAGGCCCTGTGATAACCCTGTGGGAGCGGGCGAGCCCGCGAAGAGGCCGGCTCACGAAACATCAATCTTCAGCCCAGCGCAGTGTCGAGAAACATCATCACCGCAAACCCGCCCATCAATCCCAGGGTCGCCGCTGTCTGGTGCCCGTTGCGGTGGGTTTCGGGGATCACCTCGTGGCTGACCACAAAGATCATCGCCCCTGCCGCCAGCCCCATGCTGATCGGGTAGGCGAGGGCAAAGCCGGTAGAAATCCCCAGCCCGATCACCGCCCCTAGCGGCTCCATCAGGCCCGACCCTATCGCCACCAACGCGGCCTTCAGGTTAGAAAGCCCGGTGGCGCGCAAGGCCAGTGCCACGGCCAGCCCCTCGGGGATGTCCTGGATGGCGATGGCACTGGTCAGCGGCAGGCCGATGTTCATGTCGCCATTGGCAAAGCTCACGCCAATCGCCATGCCTTCAGGCAGGTTGTGCAGGGTGATCGCCAGCACAAACAGCCACACCCGGCTGATGCGCTCGGCTTCGGGCCCGCACGGGCCGGTGCTTTCGTGTTCATGCGGGGTGAAGCGGTCCAGGCCCAGCATCAGCAGCACACCCAGGCCCATGCCCAGCACCACGGTAAACGCGGCGGCCGGGCCATTGCCCGTGATCTCGCGGGCAGCCTCCAGGCCTGGCAGAATCAGCGAAAACGAGCTGGCGGCCAGCATCATGCCGGCAGCAAAGCCCAGCATCACATCCTGGGTGCGCGCGTTGACATCGCGCAGCACCACCGCCAGCACGGCGCCCAGTGCGGTGGCGCCAAAGCCCGACAACCCGCCCAGCATGGCCAGGTGCAGGTTGTCGGCATGGTCGCCGTTCACCGCGTTCCAGAGGCTGGCGGCCAGCAGCACGCACACCGCCAGCAGGCTCAGCCCCAGGCCGGCGCTGAGCCAGGGGGTATCGGTAACCTGCTGGCGCCAGGCCTGCAGCAGTGAAGAGGGGGCGGCGCTTTGGCTGTGGGTGGGTGGCATGCGAACCTCGAATCAGTGAATGCAGTCAGTCTACCGAGGGACCTGCGACATCCGCCAAGGATTCCCTTCTATTGCTGCGATAGCTGACTATGCTGTGCAGCAAAGCCTCTGGACAGGAATTCAGACATGGGATCTACCTTCAACAGCCTGGTCGGGCTGATCATTCTGGCGCTGGATATCTGGGCCATTCTCAACGTGATCAAGAGTGGCAGCGAGGTGGGCATCAAGGTGTTGTGGATCTTGTTGATTGCCTTGTTGCCGGTGGTGGGGCTGGTGATCTGGGCGATTGCCGGGCCGCGGGGGAATGTGCGGCTCTAGGCGCGTTACTGACATAGCCAGTAATAGGGCCGTGACAAAATTTTCACATTGGTTTAAACAGAATCCGCACCCGCATAATGCTGCGTTGGCCTAGCGCCATCGCCTCTTCGCAAACCGCAATCCTAGGACCTTCCCATTCATGGCTAACACGGACGCCTTGAAGCAACAGGGCGCGCGAACGTCATTTTCGCCGACCTTGAAATCCCACCTGGCCTACACGCTGCTCAGCGGCCTGGTGATCATGCTGATGCTCAGCCTCGTGCGCCTGGCGCTGCTGGCCTACAACAACGACATGGTCGGCGATACCCCTTATTCGACGGTCGCCGAAGGCTTCCTCAACGGCTTGCGCTTCGACCTGCGGGTGGTGGTTTACATCAGTATTCCGCTGCTGCTGGCCATCCTCAGTCCCTGGGCCATGGCCCGGCGTGGCGTGTTCCGTTTCTGGCTGACCCTCGCTTCGAGCGTGGTGATGTTCCTCGGCCTGATGGAAATGGACTTCTACCGCGAGTTCCACCAGCGCCTCAACGGCCTGGTTTTCCAATACATCAAGGAAGACCCGAAAACCGTCATGAGCATGCTCTGGTACGGTTTCCCGGTGGTCCGCTACCTGCTGGCCTGGGCCTTCGGGACCTGGCTGCTGAGCCTGCTGTTCAAAGGTATCGATCGCGTCACCCGTGCCGAAGGCCTGTACCGCGTTGCCCCGTGGTACAAGCGCCTGGCGGTATTCATGGTGATCCTGCTGGTGGCCGTGGTCGCTGCCCGTGGCACCCTGCGCCAGGGCCCGCCGATGCGCTGGGGTGATGCCTTTACCACGGACTCCAACTTCGTCAACCAGCTGGGCCTGAACGGCACCCTGACCCTGATCGACGCCGCCAAGAGCCGCTTTGGCGAGGACCGTGCCAACATCTGGAAGCCAGTCCTGCAGCAGGACGTGGCCACGCAAAGTGTGCGTGAGCAACTGCTGACCGCCCACGACACCCTGGTCGACGCCGACGAAGCCGCTATCCGCCGCGACTTTGTGCCGCCGGCTGACCGTACCCTGCCGATCAAGAACGTGGTGGTGATCCTGATGGAAAGCTTCGCCGGCCATTCGGTTGGCGCGCTTGGCAGCCCCAACAACATCACCCCGTACTTTGACAAGCTGGCCAAAGAAGGCCTGCTGTTCGACCGCTTCTTCTCCAACGGCACCCATACCCACCAGGGCATGTTCGCCACCATGGCCTGCTTCCCCAACCTGCCAGGTTTCGAATACCTGATGCAGACCCCGGAAGGCGGCCATAAGCTGTCGGGCCTGCCGGCCCTGCTCAGCGCCCGTGACTACGACGACGTGTACGTCTACAACGGCGACTTTGCCTGGGACAACCAGTCCGGGTTCTTCGGCAACCAGGGGATGACCACCTTCATCGGCCGTAACGACTTCGTCAACCCGGTGTTCTCCGACCCGACCTGGGGTGTGTCCGACCAGGACATGTTCGACCGCGGCAACGAAGAGCTGGCCAAGCATGATGGCAAGAAGCCGATCTACGCGCTGCTGCAGACGCTGTCCAACCACACGCCGTATGCCCTGCCGAAGGACCTGCCGGTAGAGAAAGTGACCGGCCAGGGCCGTCTGGACGAGCACCTGACTGCCATGCGTTATTCGGACTGGGCGCTGGGCCAGTTCTTCGAGAAGGCGCGTAAGGAGCCTTACTTCAAGGAAACCCTGTTCGTCATCGTCGGTGACCATGGCTTTGGCAACCACCAGCAGGTTACCGAGCTGGACCTGGGCCGCTTCAACGTACCGCTGCTGCTGATTGCCCCGGGCATTCAGGAGAAGTTCGGTGCGGTGAACCACACCGTGGGTACCCAGGTCGACATCGTGCCGACCATCATGGGCCGCCTGGGTGGCAAGGCTCGCCACCAGTGCTGGGGGCGCGACCTGCTCAACCTGCCCGAGGGTGACCAGGGCGTAGGCATGATCAAGCCGTCGGGCAGCGAGCAGATTGTCGGGCTGGTGCAGGGTGACCGTATCCTGATCGAGTCCAAGGACATGAGCCCGCGGATGTACCGCTACCAGTTGGGCAGCGAGTTCAAGGCCGAACTGATCGAAAGCCCGGACCAGCCGGAAATGCTCAAGAAGCTGGAAGCGTATATCCAGACCGCGACCAAGAGCCTGCTGGATAACACCGCCGGCGTGGTGCACGGCACACCGAAGTAAACCGGGGCCGCGTTGCGGCCCATTCGCGGGCTTGCCCGCTCCCACAGGCATTGCACAGGGTTCGGACCTTGTGCAGGTCCTGTGCGAGCGGGCAAGCCCGCGAATGGGCCCCGCACAATTTTCCCGGACTGAACATTATCCCCGCCCCAAGGTCAGTTATTCAGGCATCACACACCTGGTGTTCGTTGACTGAGAGGGTCCGTTCAATGAAAGAGTGGGAAGTCATTTTTGCCGACCAGAAGGGCGAACCGTCCGCATTGCTGTTGCATGCCGAGCATTGCCCCAGCGAGGAAGACGCTGCGCGGGCCATCCGCTCACACCTGTTTCCGGTGATGGACGAGCTGGACCTCAACGACTTCCAGGACCGTATCATCTCCCCGACCGCACGCTGGCTCAAAGAGCATAGTGGTGTGACCATCACCAGCATTCACGAAGTCCCCTGAACCACACGTTTGCGTGGTGCCTTTGCAGGCACTACGCTGGAGAAGGGCCTGCCTGTTCTGCGGGTTGGCGCCGCTACAATTCGCGTCTTGCATCAGCTCGAACTGCCCGGCCGTTGCCGGCAGGTGCGTAGTGCACGGAAAGTCTATCCATTGCTTTATTCAGGAGGACGATTCATGAGCAGCCAGAACGACGATATCAGCAGCAACGTCCTGCGCCAGATGAAGGCAGGCGGTTTCGACTTCACCCAGATCCACCCCATCGAGTTCTATGCCGTATTCCCGGACGAAGCAGGGGCCCGTCGGGCAGCCGGGCAGTTTCGCGGGGAATCGCTCAATGCCCAGGTGAAGGAGCTGGGCGACGGTGCCTGGCACCTGGAACTGAGCAAGGTCATGTACGCCACCCATGGCGGGATTGGCGACTTTGAAGAGGCCTTCGAGCAGTTGGTGACACCGTATGGGGGTGAGGTGGAAGGGTGGGGCGTCAAGCAAGAGCGGCTCACGGCCTGACAGTTTTGTGTTGGCCCGTTCGCGGGTTAACCCGCGAAGAGGCCCTCAAGGCTTACGCGTTGCCATGTGCCCCAAATAGGCCAACAGCGCATCCAGTTCCTGGTCACTCAACACACTTTCGGCAAACCCCGGCATCTTCGCCTGCGGCCACCGCCGCAGGCTTTGCGGGTCGCGTATCAACTTGCGTAAATAAACCGGCTGAAAATACTCGGTCGGGTTATACGGCACATTCAAGTCCGGCCCCACCTGCCCATCCCCCGCACCGTTCAACCGGTGGCACACCAGGCAGTTCTGCTGGAACAGGGCAAAGCCCTGACGCACCGGGCTGTCGGCCGGCAGCTTCGGGTCGGGCAGCAGCGCAGGAAACCGCTGGTCCACCGGGGCCAGCTTGCGAAGGGTGGCAATCTGGAATGGCCACTGTTCAGGGCGGATGCCGCTGGCCTGCGGCGCAGTCCACACCAGGTAGAACGGCCCGGCACTTGGCTTGCCTTGACCCAGTGGCGGCCACGGCTTGCCTGGGTCTTCCACGGCCAGCCAGGCCCGTGCTGGCCCTGGCTGCAGCAATGCCGCAGCGGGCATTTCGGCGGCAAAGCCATCCAGCGCCACGGCCTGCAGGTGATCGCGGGCGCTCACGCCTTCCAGCAACGTGGCCAGCGGCACCGCCCGATAGTGCATGGGGCGTTTGTAGGATACGTCCTGCTCGATACTGATGTCCTGGGCCTCAGGGTGGCCAAGCAGTTCGGCGCTGCTCCACTGGCGCGGTGTAGCGCCCAGTTCAAGGTGCAGTTGCGCCGCCGACAATGGCAGGCTCAGGAGCAACGCTAGCAGGGCAAGGCAGTGGCGCATAGGCAATCTCCGACCATCAAGGCCAGCAGGTTACCTGTGCGTTGCCCGTTGGCGCCACCGCTGCCGTCAGCCAAACAAACGTGTCAGGTTCGGCAAGATCAATAGCAACGTGGTGGCGAATAAAATGAGCCCAGCTTGGCGAATTTTCGATTGTCTGAACATGGCGGACCGCCTTCTTGTTGTTATTCCTGAATACCCGTTGGCTTCCTTGTCGTCGCGCTTCGGGTCGATCGCAGCGGCATTGCATGGCGCCGGACTGCTTGCCTCTTGAAAGTGGATATACCTTCAACAGTAGGGTGTGCGTTATCCATATTTGAGAACCCTTTGTTCTAACCGTGCACTAAAACCATTCCTCTGGCTATGAGACCAAGTGCTATCTAGCTGGCACGCTCTATCTAGACAGTGGCGCAACTACCCGGCACGCGCCGACGAAATGTGACCGTTCGTCAGTGCAGCCTACTTGCTTGTACGTGCCTTTCGCGGCAGTCTCTACAGCAGATTCCCACCCATGTCGTTCAGGACTACCCCTATGTCGTTACGCATCTGCATCCTTGAAACCGATGTCCTGCGACCGGAGTTGACGGCGCAATATCAGGGCTACGGCAGGATGTTCGAGCAGCTCTTCTCGCGTCAGCCGATTGCCGCCGAATTTTGTGTGTACAACGTGATGCACGGCGACTATCCCGCCGACAGTGAAAAGTTCGATGCCTACCTTGTGACGGGCAGCAAGGCCGATTCGTTCGGTACCGACCCGTGGATCCAGACGCTAAAGGCCTACCTGCTCAAGCTGTACGAGCGCGGTGAAAAGCTGCTGGGCGTGTGTTTTGGCCACCAGTTGCTGGCCTTGACCCTGGGTGGCAAGGCCGAGCGGGCTGAGCAAGGTTGGGGCGTGGGTATTCATCGCTACTCGTTGGCGGCGCATGCGCCCTGGATGGACCCGGAGGTGTCGGAGCTGACCTTGCTGATCAGTCACCAGGACCAGGTGACCGAACTGCCGGAAGGCGCTACGGTGATCGCCTCCAGCGATTTCTGCCCGAATGCCGCGTATCACATTCGCGACCAGGTGCTGTGCTTCCAGGGCCACCCGGAATTCGTGCATGACTATTCCCGCGCACTGCTCGATGCGCGCCAGGAATACCTGGGTGACGAGGTGTACCACAAGGCCGTCGCCAGCCTGGCCACCGAGCACCAGGGTGATTTGGTAGGGGAGTGGATGTTGCGCTTTATCCAGCAGCCGTCAAAGGCCGGCGACAGCGCCGCGTAATCGGTGGCAACCCTTCGCGGGCACGCCCGCTCCCACAGGTGATGCACAATTTCCAGCATTGTGCGCAACCTGTGGGAGCGGGCGCGCCCGCGAAGAGGCCATCAAAGCCAACCCGATTTCTTGAAGCTCGCATACAAGCCGGCACACCCCGTCGCAATCACCCCCAATACCGCGAAGTAACCGTAGTGCCAGCTCAGCTCCGGCATGTTCTGGAAGTTCATCCCGTAAACCCCGGCAATCGCCGTAGGGAATGCCAGAATCGCCGCCCAGGCCGCGAATTTGCGCTGCACGATGCTTTGCCGTGACGACTCCAGCAGCATGCCGATCTCGATCGTCTGGCTGGCAATGTCGCGGATGCCGGCCAAGTCTTCCATCTGCCGTGTCACGTGAATTTGCACATCACGAAAGTACGGGCGCATGTTCTTGTCGATGAACGGGAAGCTCAGGCGCTGCAGTTCTTCGCTCACTTCAACCAGGGGTGCCACGTAGCGGCGCAGGCGCAGGATGTCACGGCGCAGGCTGTGCAGGCGGCGGATGTCGTCTTCCCGCAGCGAGCCGCCCAGTACGCTTTCCTCCAGCGCTTCGATCTCGCCATGAATGGCCTCGCTGACCGGCTGGTAGTTCTCGGTGACGAAGTCGAGCAGGGCGTACAGCACGAAGTCTTCGCCATGTTCCAGCAGCAGCGGCCGAGCCTCGCAGCGCTGGCGGACCATGGCGTAGGATTTGGAGTGGCCGTTGCGGCAGGTGATGATGTAGCCGTTGCCCGCGAAGATATGGGTTTCGATGAATTCCAGCTTGCCTTCGTGGCGCACTGGCGAATAGGTGACGATGAACAACGCGTCACCGAAGGTTTCCAGCTTGGGCCGGCTGTGTTTTTCCAGGGCATCTTCGATGGCCAGTTCATGCAGGTTGAACTGCGACTGCAGGTTGGCCAGCTCTTCGGCATTGGGCTCTTCCAGGCCGATCCACACGAAATGCCCCGGCTTGCGCGCCCACTCGCTGCCTTCGTCGATGCTGATGTTGGTGACCTTTCTGCCGGCGCTGTACACCGCCGATGCCACGACTCGACCCATGGTTGTCCGCTTATTCGTTTGAACACGGATACAGCTTGGGCTGTACCCGGCTCCAGAGCAACCCCGGATCAGGCCAGTTCTTTTTCCATGCGGTCAATGCACTGCTGCATTTGCCCACGGCATTGCTCGATCAGCGCTGGCAGGTCCTGCAGCGTCATGCCCGTCGTGGCAATGGGCGGCAGCGAGCGCACAATCACCGTGCGCTGGCGCCAGCTGTTCAGGCTCAGGCGCCTGGCATATCGGCTGACGCAGACCGGCACGATCGGCACACCGGCCTCGATGGCCATGTGAAATGCGCCTTTCTTGAACGCCAGCAGATGCTCGCCGGGATTGCGGGTGCCTTCGGGGAAAATCCAGATCGAGGTGTCGTCCTGCAGAACCCGGGTGGTCTTCTGTAAGGCCCTGCGCGCCTGATAGGCATTCTTGCGGTCGACCAGCACGTTGCCGCCCAGCCAGAACAGTTGGCCGAACAGCGGGATCCAGCCCAGGCTCTTCTTGCCGATGGCGACGGTGCGCTGCGGCACCACTTGGCCCAGCACGAACAGATCGAAGTTGGACTGGTGGTTGGCCACGATCACGCAGCCGGGCGGGTGGTCCCACAATGGGCCGACTTCGGCCTTGACCTTGATGCGCATCAGCCAGGTGGCCGGCAAGCTGTAGAGCCGGGCGAAAACGCGGCTGTTGTCAGGGTTGAAGGGGCGGCACAGACCAATGAGCAGGCCCACGGCGCCAACGGCAAGAAAATGCAGCCCCAGCAGGAACATACGCAATGAATAAAGCATGGTACGACTCACACCAGACGGTCGCGGGGCAGTGTACGGGTGTGCACTGGCTGGGGCAAACCTTGGTGCAGGCCTGTTACGGCCCTTTCGCGGGCAAGCCCGCGAAAAGGGCCCGTGCGGCTAGCCCATATGCTGCTGATCCAGCTCGATCGCCTTGTCCAGCGCCTCCAGCAGCCCTTTGCGCACTTTCAGCTTGGTGTTCTTGTGCGCCAGCATGTTCAGCTTCTTCAGCTCCCGCGCTGCGGTCATTGCCGCTTCCTGCAACTGCTCGGCCGGCACCACCTTGTCGAGGAAGCCGGCATCCACGGCACCCTGCGGGTCAAACACTTCGGCATTGATCACCGAGCGGTGGAAGGCCGAGCGGCGCAGGCGGTCGCGGGCCAGTTCAATGCCGGCGTGGTGCATGGTCATGCCGATCTGCACTTCGTTCAGGCATACCTTGTACGGCCCTTCGACGCCAATGCGGTAGTCGGCCGACAGCAGCAGGAAGGCGCCCTTGGCCACGGCATTGCCGGGGCAGGCGACCACCACCGGGAACGGGTGCGACAGCAGCCGGCGGGCGAGGGTGGAACCGGCGGTGACCAGGCTGATGGCCTCTTGCGGGCCGCGGGTCATCACCTTGAGGTCGTAACCGCCTGACAGAATGCCCGGTTGCCCGGTGATGATCACTACTGCACGCTCCTCGGTCGCGCGGTCCAGCGCTGCATTGAAGGCAGTGATGACGTCCGGCGAGATGGCATTGACCTTGCCGTTGTTCAGGGTAAGGGTGGCGATGCCGTCTTCGGCGTGGTAGGTAATCAGCTCGCTCATGGCAGAGTCCTTTTGTTGGCGTGGCGACGACGTTACCCAGCGCCAGGGGCGAGGTAAAGCAGCAAGGCTGACTGGTCGGTCAGTGCTCATGGCAGCCCAAGTGCAAATACATGAAAAAATTGAAAAAAATGCTTGCCAAAGGGAAAGTCTTTCACTAAATTAGCGCACCTCGACAGGCCGCAAGGTTTGAAGAGAAACGGTGAAGTGTCCGAGTGGTCGAAGGAGCACGCCTGGAAAGTGTGTATACGAGAAATCGTATCAAGGGTTCAAATCCCTTCTTCACCGCCACATTCTACGAAAAGCCCCCGCGCTGAAAAGTACGGGGGCTTTTTGTTTTCAGGGCCATTGGGGCTGCTGTGCAGCCCATCGCGACACAAGCGGGCTTGCCCGCGAAGCCAACACCGTGGTGGATGGCACGGGCTTCGCCCGTGTTCGCGGGCAAGCCCGCTCCCACAGGTCGCGAAAGGGCCGCAGAGCGGCCCCGGCAATCTAGAAGCTGATCGAAGCCGAAAGCCGAGCGGTACGCGGTGCCCCCTGGAACAGGTAGTTATCCCCCAGGTAATCCCCCACATCGCGCCAGTAACGCTTGTCCAGCACGTTATCCACCGTCAGCCGCAGCACCGTGTCATACCCGGCAATACGGGTCCTGTAGCGGCTGCCAAGGTCGAACACGGTATACCCGCCAACCTTCACATTGCCCGCCTGGCTCGCATACTTGCTGGCGCTATACCGCGCACCGCCCAGCAGCGCGAGCCCCGGAACCGGCAGGGTATATTCCGCATGCAGCGCCGCCCGGAATTTAGGCACGTTGATCGCCTGGTGCCCTTCATAGGCTTCGGTACCGCTGTTCTGCACCCGCGCGCGAATGGCTGCCGCACTGGCCTGTACCTGCAGGTTCGGGGTCACCCGGCCGCTGGCGCCCAGTTCCAGGCCGGTATTTTTCTGCTGGCCTTGCTGCACGTAGGTGAAGTTGCCGGTGCCGTCCGGCCGCGCGTACTGGTACGCCTGGCGGATCTGGAACAGGGCGGCACTCAGGCTCAGGCCTTGCCAGTCGTGCTTGACGCCCAGTTCCAGTTGGCGGGAGGTGGTGGGTGCAAGGATCTCAGCTGCATTGCTGGCGAACCAAGGGGCCGTGCCTCCGGCAGACAGGCCCTTGGCGTAGCTGGCGTATACCGTGGTGTTCGGCTGCGGTTTGTAGATAAGCGCAGCGTTGGGCAGCAGCTCGTATTGGCGGGTATGGCGCCCGGCTACGCCGTTCTCGTCCCAGGTCTTTTCATCCAGGCGCACTTCACGGGCGCCCAGCACGGTCTGCCATTGCTCGTTGAGGCTGATGCGGTCGCTGACGAACAAGCCGTACTGGCGGCTGTCGAGCCGGCGTTCGCTGGCGCCGACGGGTTTGTCGGATGGATCGAGGTCCGGGGCGCCGGTATGGATGTTGCCGGTCCCAAGCCACTCGTTGTAGTACGGGCGCTGATCCAGTGTGCGTCGCTGCGCACTGGTACCCACAGTCAGCTCGTGCCCCACCCCCAGCGCATCGAAGTGCCCGTTGAGCATGGCCTGTGCCTCGTCGGTACGGCGGGTATCGTCGGGGCTGCGGAAGTCATAGATGTCGTAGTCGCCATTGCTGCCGAAAAACGCCCCCTCGCTCGAACCCCAGGCAAACGCGCTGTAGTCGTCGATCACCACTTTGCTGCGGGAGGCGCTCACGGTGCCGGTCCAGGTATCGTTGAAGCGGTATTCGAAGCGCCCGCCCAGGTTCAGCGAGTCGTTCTGCACGGGCTTTGCCCAATGCTGGTAGGCCAGGCGGTCTTCCGGGTCGATGCCGTGGGGCACTTCAGTGCCTCCGAGCAGTTGGTAACCCGGCACCGACGCCTGTTCGCGATGCTGGTACTCGGCATCCAGCTGCAGGGTGGCATCCGGGTTGATCTGCCAGTCGAATGCCAGCGAGGCGAAGTCGCGCTGGCCGTCAGCGTGGTCGACGTAGGTGCGGATGTCTTCATGGGCCAGGTTGGCGCGCAGGCCGAACTGCTTTTCGCTGCCGAACCAGCCGCCAAGGTCGGTGGCCAGGTAGCGTTCGCCCTGTTCGTTGGTCGATACCGTGACGCTGCGTATGTCTTCGGCGCGCTTGGTCACATAGTTGATCAAGCCGCCCGGCTCCGACACGCCGGTCTGCAGCCCGGACAGGCCCTTGAGCAATTCCACCTGCTGCTTGTTTTCCAGGGCTACGTTCTGCTCTCCGGCAATGGTCTGGCCATTGATGCGGTAGCTACTGGCGGCGTTCAGCTCGAAGCCGCGCACATTGAAGTTTTCGTAGTAGCCGATGGGTGCATAGCTTTCGCCGACCGAGGCATCGCTTTGCAACACTTCGCTAAGCTTGCGTACCTGGCGGTCTTCCAGCAACTGCTGGCTGAACACGCTGACAGAGGCGGGGGTGTCGAGCAGTGGCGCGGGCTGGAAGCCGCCCACCGCGGCCTGGCGTGCCTGGTAGCCATCATTGGCGTAGGTGTCGGAGACCTGCAACGGGGCCAGCATCACGCTGTCTTCGGCAAGCACAGAGGGGCACTGCAGGACCAGGCCCAGGCTGAGCAGGCTCAGGGGCAGGCGGGGGTGATGCGGGGGCATGCGGTGGGGCTCCTGGATGCGCGATACCTGTACTGGCCCTTTCGCGGGTAAACCCGCTCCTACACCGGGTGGTGATGCACCGGTTGGTGATACACCAGATGGTGATACCCCTGTAGGAGCGGGTTGACCCGCGAAGAGGCCGGCACAGGCCATGAAAAAGGCGGCATCTTACCAGCCGCCTTCCACATAAAACGATCCAGGCCCGGTGTATTCAGTCAGCCTGTCCTGATCGGCCGCTTGTGCTGCCGCCAGTTGTCATCGATCTTCGACCAGGTCTTGCCATCGGTAATGGCCATCAGCTTGCGTCCATCCTTGAAGGTGGCCAGAAAGGTCGCTTCTTCTTCCTTGCCACCCAACCACAGCCCGGCCAGCAGCCCTACTGGCCCTGCCACCAGGGCGCCGGCCACGCCCCAGCCCAAGGCGCTGCCAAGGCTGCGGTTGGTTTCCAGGCTGGCCAGCCGCAAGTCGCTGATGCGTGCCAGGGAAATCCGCTCACCGGGTGAGGGGCTGCGCGCGGTCTTGAGTGTGAGCGATCCATTGCGATACTCGCCTTCACCTTGCAAGAAATCGCCGGACTGTACCGTGAGTCTTGTCATAAATTCATCCTGTCAGGGAAAGGGCATTCCTGCGCTTACTGAGCGCTGCCCCGGCAGGCAAGTCAACGGCATTGCGACGGAGGGTAGTGCGGTACTTTGTCGCCATGGCTGGCCTCTTCGCGGGCATGCCCGTACCCACAGGCGTATCACTGCCCTGAGGTTTGTGAGGCACCTGTGGGAGCGGGCGTGCCCGCGAAGATTCCAGCGAGCATTTTCAGGCCACCTGCAAGGTTTTCTTGCGCTTGCGTTCGGCCCATCCCCAGGCCAGCAACGCCAGCCCGCCAATCACCAGCCCCGCCACCACGATCCCCATCCAGCCCTGGCGCTGGAACAGCTGCGTGCCCAGCAACGACCCAAGCGCCCCGCCAATGAAGTAGCAGGTGATATAACCGGCATTCAGCCGCGTGCGTGCCTCGGGCCGCAGGGCGATCACCGCGTTCTGGTTGCTCACATGCACCAGTTGTACCGCCAGGTCGAGCATCAGCACGCCCAGCAGCAAGGCGAGCAGCGACTGTTCGGCAAACCCCAGCGGCACCCACGACAGCAGCAGCACCACCAGGCCCACGGTGGTACCCAGCGCGCTCTTGCCGCGGTCTGCCAGGCGCCCGGCCCAGTTGGCCGACAATGCACCGGCCGCACCGGCCAGGCCGAACAGGCCGATCACTGCATCCGAATAGTGGTAGGGGCCTTTTGCCAACAGAAACGCCAGGGGGGTCCAGAACAGGGCGAACAGGCTGAATGCCAACAGACCGAGCAGCGAGCGCAGGCGCAGCACGGGCTCTTCGATGAACAGACGGAACACGGAGCCGATCAGCGCCGGGTATTTCAGCCCGGCGTGGCTGTGGTGCTGTGGCAGGCTGCGGTACAGCGCCACGGCGGTAACTGCCATCAGCACTGCGGCCAGCACGTAGATACTGCGCCAGCCACCCAGCTCGGCCATGAAGCCGGCAGCAGTACGCGCCAGCAGGATGCCCAGCAGCAGGCCGCTCATCAGTGTGCCGACCGCGCGCCCACGCTGATGGGGCTCACTCAGGGTCGCTGCCATCGGCACGAGGATCTGTGCCACCACCGAGAACAGCCCGGTCAGCGCCGTGCCGAGCAGCAGCCAGGGCAGGCTGGGTGCACAGGCGCTGATGACCAGGCCCAGGGTGGAGACAACGGTCATCACGGTAATCAGCCGGCGCTGCTCGAACAGGTCGCCCAGCGGTGCCAGCAGCAACAGGCCGGCGCCATAGCTGAGTTGCGCGGCAATCACGATGCTGCCGGCGCTGGCGGTGCTCAAGCCAAACTGCTGGGCGATGCTGTGCAGCAGTGGTTGGGCGTAATAGTTGCTGGCCACGGCCAGGCCTGTGGCGGTGGCCATCAGCAGGATCAAGGCGCGGCTGAGAGTGGGGGTGTGCATGCAATTCTCGTGGGGCAGTGGTGTGTAGTGATGATTATCAGTAAGTGTCAGGCATGACACCAATGTATAGTTTTCAGCCTATTCATCTTGAAAGCAGATAGATCGATGAACCTCAAGCAGCTCGAATATGCCCTTGCCGTGGCCGACACCGGCAGTTTTACCCGCGCGGCGGAGCGCTGCCATGTGGTGCAGTCGGCCCTTAGCCATCAAGTGGCGCGGCTGGAGGCGCAGCTGGGGGTGAGCCTGTTCGAGCGTAGTTCGCGGCGGGTACGCCTGACCCCTGCGGGGGAAGCCTTTGTGCTCAGCGCGCGGCCCGCGGTGGAGGCGGCCCGGCGCATTGCCGATGACGTGGCGGCGGCCTGCGGCCAGGTGCGCGGGCGGCTGGCGATAGGTGAAATCAGCTCGCTCACCGCGCTGGACCTGGTCGATCTGTTGGCGGTGTTTCACGGTCGTTTCCCGGATGTGGATGTGCGCTGGCTCACGGCCAAGAGCGAATTGCTGATCGCTGACGTACTCGAGCGGCGCCTGGACGTCGGCTTTATCGGGCTGTGGCAGGGCGAAGTAGTGCAGGGAGTGCAGCATCGGTTGCTGGCCAGGGAAGAACTGGTGGCGGTGTTGCCGTTGGGGCATCGCCTGGCGGGCAGGGCACAGCTGGCGCTGGCTGACCTGGCAGGCGAAGTGTTGGTGGACTTCCCCGAAGGCACCGGGGCGCGACGACAGACTGACGAGGCGTTTCAGGCGGTGGGGTTGCAGCGCAGGGTGCAGTTCGAGATCGGGCATGTTCGTCTGGTGGAGAAATTCGTGCTGCGGGGCATGGCCGTCGGCCTGGTGCCCGAGCGGGTGGCTCAAGGCATCGAAGGTGTAGCCGTGGCGCGGTTGGTGGATGCGCCGGTGCGGCACTTGTATGCGGTGTGGTCGTCCAGCCCCACACCGGCTGCCCGGGCTTTTCTGGACGTGATGGAGCAGTGCCTGGGGGCAAAGTAAGGCTAAGCCTGTGCCGGCCTTTTCGCGGCACAGGCAAGCGTTCAATCAGGCTGCAAACCCACCATCTACAGTCAGGCTGGCCCCGGTGATATACCCGGCTTCAGGCCCTGCCAGGTAAGCCACGAAGCTGGCAATCTCCTCCGGCTCGCCATATCGCCCAATGGCCATCAGCGGAATCAGGCTCTCGGCAAACTCGCCACTGGCCGGGTTCATGTCGGTGTCCACCGGGCCGGGCTGCACGTTGTTCACGGTAATGCCCTGCGGCCCGAGGTCGCGTGCCATGCCGCGGGTCAGACCAACCAGTGCCGACTTGCTCATGGCGTACGGTGCACCACCGGCAAACGGCATGCGCTCGGCGTTGGTGCTGCCAATGTTGATGATACGACCGCCCTGGCCCATATAGCGTGCCGCGGCCTGGCTGGCGACGAACACGCTGCGTACGTTCACGGCCAGCATATGATCGAAGTCGGCCAGGTCGAACTCTGTCACTGGGGCCACTGCCAGCACACCGGCGTTGTTGACCAGGATATCCAGCCGGCCCAAGGCCTTCACGGTGTCATCCACCGCCAGCTGCACGGCCGCGGCATCAGCGCTGTCAGCCCGCAGGGCCAAGGCTTTGCCGCCGTTCTCGGTAATTTCCCGAGCCAGTTCTTCAGCCGGGCCGGCAGAGCTGACATAGGTGAAGGCCACTTGCGCGCCTTCGCGGGCCAGGCGCCTTACGATAGCTGCGCCAATGCCTCGGGAACCGCCCTGAACCAGGGCCACTTTGCCTTCGAGTGTAAGTTGCTTGGACATGCTGTTCTCCTGCTGGAAGCCAGGCCGAAATGCCTTGGATGGGCACAGTATCGGCGCTCGATTGCCTACTGATAAGATGGTAATCACTATCAGCAGAGTAAACCTTTGGTTGCTAATCATGGCCATGGAATCATTCAGCGCGTTGGAATGCTTCATCCGCAGTGCCGAGGTCGGCAGTTTTGCCGAAGCCGCCAGGCGCCTGAGCCTTACCCCGGCTGCCGTGGGCAAGCACGTTGCGCAGCTGGAAGCGCGCCTGGGTGTGCGGTTGTTCCAGCGTAGTACCCGCAAGCTGACCTTGACCGAAGCGGGGCAGCGTTTTCTTGGCGAGGTCAGTGACAGCTTTCGCACCATTCAGTACGCCGTGGCCAACCTGGCCAGTGCAGAAGGCCAGCCGGCTGGGTCGTTACGGGTGAGCATGGGCACGGTGTTCGGGCGTTTGTATGTGCTGCCGTTGCTGGGGGAATTCTTGCGCCGATACCCGGCGATTACCCCGGATTGGCATTTCGACAACCGCCAGGTCGACCTGATCGGCCAGGGCTTCGATGCAGCGATTGGCGGTGGTTTCGAACTGCCGCCGGGGGTGGTGGCGCGCAAGCTGACCCCGGCGCACCGGGTGTTGGTGGCGGCGCCGGCCTATCTGCAGCGGCACGCGTCGATAGAAGACCCGCAGGCGCTGCAACGCCATGACGGCATCCTGGTGCGGTCACCGCAGACCGGGCGGGTGCGCTCGTGGCCGTTGACCAGCCGTTGGCAGGCGCAACAGCCGCTGCAATTGCGCCAGGCGATGACCATGAGCGATTCGGATGCGGCGTGCGCGGTGGCCGAGCAGGGGCTGGGCATTGCCCTGGTGAGCCTGCCGTTTGCCGTGCCCTACTTGCTGGCCGGGCGGCTGCTGCGGGTGTTGCCGGACTGGTATGTGGACGATGGGCATATCAGCCTGTATTTCGCCGAGCACAAGCTGTTGCCGGGCAAGACCCGGGCGTTCATCGATTTTGTGGTGGAGCAGTTTGCCGAGCAGGGGCTGGCGGGGCGGTTCGATGCCCTGCAGGCCCTTTAGAGAATTATTGCCTGTGCCGGCCTTTTCGCGGGCCCGCCCGCACCCACAGGGATATCACAGCCCTGAAGACAGTGGGGTCCTTGTGGGAGTGGGCGGGCCCGCGAAGAGGCCGGTTCAGACAACATCGACAATGAACGATACCTGTGCGC
This sequence comes from Pseudomonas sp. TYF_14, assembly GCF_043105275.1. Lineage (NCBI taxonomy): Bacteria > Pseudomonadati > Pseudomonadota > Gammaproteobacteria > Pseudomonadales > Pseudomonadaceae > Pseudomonas > Pseudomonas sp. TYF_14. Next base: position 2,891 of record NZ_JBICLK010000003.1, on the reverse strand, counting down.
CCAGGTGCACCTCGTCATCCACCCGCTTGCCCAGCAGTTGTTGCCCCAGCGGCGATCGTGGGGTAATCACCGTCACCAGCCCGTCACCCTCGCCAATCTTCAACCCCGCTGCCTCAGGCCCGAGAAACAGCCTGCGCTGCCCGCCATCTTCATTTTCCAGGGTCACCAGGTTGCTTACCTGCACACCGCGCGCCGGGTCGTAATCACGCAGCAGCAACTGCTGGTAGATCACCAGCGCCTGGCGGATCTCGGCACTGCGGCGGGCCTGGCCGGTGGCCAGGTACGAGGCCTCCAGGCCCAGCGTGTCGTACTTGTTCTCGGCGATGTTCTCTTCGGCGGTGGCGGCCTCGTAGGCGGTTTGCGCCGCGCGGGTCAGCACGTCCAGGTCATGCTCGAGGGTGGCGACAATCAGCGCCAGCAGGTGGGGCTTGTCCATGGTCAGTAACAGAACTCCAGCACGTTGGCCTGGCTTTTTTCGGTGGGCGCGGTACGGTTTTGCTGCAGCCAGAACTGGCACTTGGGGCTGTTGAGGTTGCGCGGGTTGCCTTGGGCGGCATCGGCGGCCTGTTGCAGCTCCTGTTTGTGCAGGATGTCCTTGTAGCGTTCGAACATCTCGGCCTGGGCATCCTGGGCAGTGGCCGGTGCAGGCGTTGCAACGGGGCGGTCTGCATGCGGGGCTACAACCTGGGCCAGAGGTTGCACCTGCTGTGGCCACAACTGCTGGGCCAGCCACAGGCTCGCGGCAATGGCCATGGCGCCTAGCCACAGGCCCAAGGCAACGCACATGATCAACGGCAACGGCTTGAGGGTGATCTTCAATTCACGGTGGCGCGGCATGGCAGCCTCCTGGCAGCGTGGTAGGGGGGCATTGTCGCATGCGCTTGGGCATTTTTCTGCGCAGGTGCTTTTGTCAGCGCCAATTTATGCGCAGAATTCGCGGTTTTTGCACCAGCACGGGAGGGGCGCATGAAAGCCACCTGGGACATCTTCTGCAGCGTCGTCGACAACTACGGCGATATCGGCGTGACCTGGCGCCTGGCCCGGCAGTTGGTGGCCGAGCACGGCCTGGCGGTGCGCCTGTGGGTGGATGACCTCAACGCTTTCACGCCCATGTGCCCTGGCGCCAATGCCACGGCGGCGCAACAGTGGCAGCACGGTGTGGATGTACGCCACTGGCCGGCAGCGTGGTTGCCGGTGGCGCCGGCCGATGTGGTGATCGGCGCATTCGCCTGCCAGTTGCCCGCAGCCTATGTCGAGGCCATGCGTGCCCGCCCGCAGCCGCCGCTCTGGCTCAACCTCGAGTACCTGAGTGCCGAGGACTGGGTGGAGGGTTGCCACGGGTTGCCTTCGCCGCAGCCCAACGGTTTGCGCAAGGTATTTTTCTTCCCGGGCTTTACCGACAAAACGGGCGGTTTGCTGCGCGAGGGTTCGCTGCTGGCCCGGCGTGGCGCGTTCCAGCAGTCGGCGGAGGCGCGCCGTGCCTTTTTGCAGGGGCTTGGTGTAGACCTTGTGCCGGGTGCGCTGCTGATCTCGCTATTTGCCTATGAAAACCCGCAGCTGGGCAACTGGCTTGATGCCCTGGCCACGGCTGACCAGCCTTGCCACCTGTTGGTCCCGCAAGGGCGCGTCGTCGCGGGGCTCAGCCAGTGGTTGGGCGAGGGGCCGCTGCACGTGGGTGATGTGCGCACCCGTGGGGCGCTGACCGTTCAGGTGCTGCCTTTCGTCAGCCAGGACGACTTCGACCGGCTGTTGTGGAGCTGTGATTTCAATGCCGTGCGTGGCGAAGATTCGTTCGTGCGTGCGCAGTGGGCGGGGCAGCCGATGCTGTGGCACATCTATGTGCAGGACGAGAATGCCCATTGGGAAAAGCTCGAAGCTTTCCTCGCGCATTATCGCTGCGGCCTGTCAGACGATGCCGATGCAGCCCTGTTGGGCCTGTGGCGTGCCTGGAACATGGATTTCGACATGGGCCAGGCCTGGCGGGCGGCCCGCCAGCATTGGCCGGAACTGCAGCAGCATGCTCGCCTTTGGGGGGCGCGACAGGCCGCTCAGCCGGACCTTGCCACAGCGCTAGTACACTTTTACCGAAATTCGCTATGATACGCGGCCTCGATTTTTATAAATCCATCCAGATTCGGATACTTCGTAATGAAAACTGGTAAAGAACTGAAACCCGGTACCGTCCTGCGGATCGACAACGACCCGTGGCTGGTTCAAAAAGCTGAGTTCACCAAGTCGGGCCGTAACAGCGCGATCATGAAGACCAAGCTGAAGAACCTGCTGACCGGCTACAAGACCGAAACCGTATACGGTGCGGACGACAAGCTGGACGACGTGATCCTGGATCGCAAAGAAGCGACCCTGTCGTTCATCAATGGTGACGAGTACACCTTCATGGACACCACCGACTACACCATGTACGAGCTGAACGCCGAGGACATCGAAGCCGTTCTGCCGTACATCGAAGAAGGCATGGAAGACGTCTGCGAAGCCGTGTTCTTCGAAGGCCGTCTGGTGTCGGTTGAGCTGCCGACCACCATCAGCCGTAAAGTTGTCTACACCGAGAACGCTGCTCGCGGTGACACCTCCGGCAAAGTCATGAAGCCTGCCAAGCTGGCGAACGGTACCGAGATCTCGGTTGCCGACTTCATCCAGATCGACGAGTGGATCGACATCGACACTCGCGACAACAGCTTCAAAGGCCGTTCCAAGAAGTAAAACTTCTTGCGAGACGCAAAAAACCCGGCGCAAGCCGGGTTTTTTTATGCCTGTGTGCTCGTGCTTTTGTGGGTGCAACTGTCATGCTCAATTTCTAAAAGCTGGCGCAGATCCGTGTGGGAGCGGGCTTGCCCGCGAACACGGGCGAAGCCCGTGCCATCCACCGCGGTGTT
>NZ_JBICLK010000039.1:0-1901 GCF_043105275.1 Pseudomonas sp. TYF_14 | reverse complement strand
GGGTCGTACTGATAACGGCGGTGGATCGGGTTGTAGGCGTGCTCGACCAGCAACGAGGTATTGATGCCGGTGTTATGCACTTGCGAGAGCTTGTCGGCCGGCAAGGTCGAGGCAAACTGCCAGGCCTTGCGCCCCATGGCGTCATAACCGAAGCAGCTGGTGAGCTTGCCCTGGGTGCGGTACACCTCACGATGCAGGTCATCGCGCTCCATGTCACTGATGACCTGGCCGTCCAGGTTCAGCTGGTGCAGGTGGCCACTGCCGTAATACAGGTGATTGACCTTACGCCCATCCGGCAGGGTCAGCGTGGTCAGGTTGCTGAGCGGGTCGTACTCGTAGCCGAGCGTGCCGTCAGGGCTGATTTCTTTGCTCAGCCGGCCGAGCAGATCGTAGGTGTATTCCAGCTTTTCTTCCGTGATCCCAAGCTGCTTGCCGATCCCGCTCGGTTGCCGCTCGATGCTCAGCAACCGGTCACCGTCGTCGTATACGAATGTCTGGCTCGCATCACGGTTGATCTTGGCGACCAAACGGCCAATGGCATCACGCTCGAACAGCGTATGACGCTCTGGCCGCTCGGCATTTTCGCCATAGCCAATCTCATCCAGTCGTGTGAGATGGCCACCGACGTTGTAGCTGAAACGCCGGGTCAGGTTATCCACCCGCACTTCTTCGCTCAGCCGGTCCGAAGCGTCGTAGGCAAAGCTGTACGTGGCGTTGTTCTCGTTGACCAGCGCGGTCAGGCGAATGGCCTTGTCGTACTCGTAGCGAACCCGCTGGCCCTTGGCATCCTGGCGGCTGCTCGGCAGGCCGCGGGCCGTGCGCATCAGGCGGGTGGTCTGGCCCTTGCCGTCGGTGTGGCTGAGCACCTGCCCGTAGACGTTGTAGGTGAAGCTTTCCGTGGTGCCGTCCGGGTGGCTGATACGCAGCACTTCGCCGTCGGGCTTGCGCGCCAGCGTGGTGGTCTGGTTCAGCGCGTCCGTTACTGCGACCAGGTGCTGGCGTTCGTCATAGCGGTAGTACGTACTCTTGCCCGAGCAGTCCTGGTAGCGCTCGACCTGGGCCAGGGTGTTCCACCACAGGTACTTGGACTTGTAGGTCGCATCGATGATGGTGTGCGGCAGGCCGTCATCGCTGTTCAGGTACTCGGTCATCTGGCCGAGGGCATCGAATTCGGCGAGCAGGTTGCCCTTGTCGTCGTAGCGCGCTCGCTAGGTGCTGCCATCCGGGTAGCTGACCTGGGTCACCAGCGTGGTCAGGTGGTGATATTCGTAGGTGGTTTTGCGGCCCAGCGGGTCGGTTTCTTCGTAACCGATCCATGAACCCCACCTACCAGAAGGTGGAAGCCAAGGTTACCGTGGCATCTCTGGCGAACAGTTCCATGGCAGCAGCGCTTCGTAGTCTGCTACCGATGAGGCGTGCGGCAGTCGCTCCAGGACGTGGCGCAGCCACGTATAGGGCTCTTGGCCGTTGACCTTGGCGGTTTCGACCAGGCTGTAGATCTGCGCGCTAGCCGTGGCTCCCGTGGGCGTGTCACTGAACAGCCAAGCTTTGCGCCCGATCACAAACGGCTTTATGGCCCGCTCTGCCAGGTTGTTGTCGATCGGCAGGTGGCCCGCCTCGACATACCGCTCCAAGCGGTTCCAGTTGTTTGCCAGGTAAAGCACCGCCTTGCCCAGTACGCTTTGCGGTGTCACCTGTGAGTGCGTCTTGTCGAGCCAACTTTTCAACTGCTCAAGGATCGGCAGGCTTCGTTCCTGACGACCGATGAATCGTTGTTCATCGCTGGCATCCTTGAGGTCGCGTTCGATGCCATACAGTTTGTTGATCATCGTCAGCGCAACATCGGCGCGACCGGTCTTGCCCTTAGGCTGCACCTTCTGCGCTTCGACGAATGTACGCCG
>NZ_JBICLK010000038.1:0-19827 GCF_043105275.1 Pseudomonas sp. TYF_14 | reverse complement strand
AGGGCCTCCCTTTTTCATACCGCCAGCGACCTTAGAACAGGACGCGCGAACGGATGGTGCCTTTGACCTGTTGCAGTTTTTCCTGCGCCAGGTCCGAGTACTCGGCGTCAACATCGATTACCACGTAACCGACTTTCTCGTTGGTCTGCAGGAACTGACCGGAGATGTTGATACCGTTCTCGGCGAAGACCTTGTTGATCTCGCTGAGCACGCCCGGGATGTTTTCGTGAATGTGCAGCAGACGGTGTTTGCCTGGGTGCGCTGGCAGGGCCACTTCCGGGAAGTTGACCGAGGACACCGAGGTACCGTTGTCGCTGTACTTGACCAGTTTCTCGGCCACTTCCAGGCCGATGTTGGCCTGGGCTTCGGCGGTGGAACCACCAATGTGCGGCGTCAGGATCACGTTGTCGAGGCCGCGCAGCGGGCTCTCGAACTCTTCATCGTTGGAGCGTGGCTCGACCGGGAACACGTCGATGGCGGCGCCGATCAGGTGCTTGTCCTTGATGGCAGCGGCCAGGTGGTCCAGCTCGACCACGGTGCCACGGGCGGCGTTGATCAGGATCGCGCCCTTCTTCATCGAGCGGATTTCCTTCTCGCCGATCATCCACTGGGTGGATGGCAGCTCAGGCACGTGCAGCGAGACGATGTCAGCCAGGCCCAGCAGCTCGTTCAGGCTGGTGACCTGCACGGCGTTGCCCAGTGGCAGCTTGGTCAGCGGGTCGAAGAAGTACACCTGCATGCCCATGTTCTCAGCCAGTACCGAAAGCTGGGTACCAATCGAGCCGTAGCCGACGATGCCCAGTTTCTTGCCGCGGATTTCGAACGAGTTGGCCGCGCTCTTGATCCAGCCGCCACGGTGGCAGGAGGCGTTCTTCTCTGGGATGCCGCGCAGCAGCAGGATGGCTTCGGCCAGTACCAGCTCGGCCACCGAGCGGGTGTTGGAGTATGGCGCGTTGAACACGGCGATACCGCGCGCGCGGGCAGCTTCCAGGTCAACCTGGTTGGTGCCGATGCAGAAGCAGCCAACTGCGACCAGTTTCTTGGCACAGTCGAAGATCTCTTCGGTGAGCTGGGTACGCGAACGGATGCCGATGAAGTGGGCATCGGCGATCTTTTCCTTCAGCTCGGCTTCCGGCAACGAACCAGTGAGGTATTCGATGTTGGTGTAGCCGGCGGCCTTGAGGGTATCGACCGCGTTCTGGTGCACACCTTCAAGAAGAAGGAACCGGATCTTGCTCTTGTCGAGAGAAGTCTTGCTCATCTGCGTAAACCTGTATCCCGGAGATAAATTGGCGAGGGGTGATGCCAGGCGCGAGGGCAGCCTTAGCATGAACAGCGGGAGGGCTATGCTAGCATACGCGACACAATCTGAGCTTATCCCGACAGGTGAAGAGTGCTCAGGGTGACCATGAATAAGTCGAGAGTTCCAGCGATGACCCACCCCGCTGTTATTGAAGAACTGATGACCCTTGTCGACCCTGGCAAGGTCCTGACTGACCCGGTTTCCCTCGAAGCGTATGGCAAGGACTGGACCAAGCATTACCCGCCTGCGCCCAGCGCCATAGTCTTTCCCAAAACGATAGAACAGGTGCAAGCCATTGTGCACTGGGCCAATGCGCACAAGGTGGCGCTGGTGCCCTCTGGCGGGCGCACCGGGCTTTCTGCCGGCGCCGTGGCGGCCAATGGCGAGGTTGTCGTCGCCTTCGACTACATGAACCAGATCCTTGGCTTCAATGCTTTCGACCGTACTGTGGTTTGCCAGCCAGGGGTCGTCACCCGCCAGCTGCAAACCTACGCCGAAGAGCAAGGCCTTTATTACCCGGTGGACTTCGCTTCCAGCGGTTCCAGCCAGATTGGCGGCAATATCGGCACCAACGCCGGCGGGATCAAGGTGATTCGTTACGGTATGACCCGCAACTGGGTGGCCGGGCTGAAAGTGGTCACCGGCAAGGGCGAGTTGCTGGAGCTGAACAAAGACCTGATCAAGAACGCCACCGGCTACGACCTGCGCCAGCTGTTCATTGGTGCCGAGGGTACGCTGGGCTTCGTGGTCGAGGCCACCATGCGCCTGGACCGCGCACCGCGCAACCTCACCGCCATGGTGCTGGGCACACCGGACTTCGACTCGATCATGCCGGTGCTGCACGCCTTCCAGGGCAAGCTGGACCTGACCGCTTTCGAGTTCTTCTCCGACAAGGGGTTGGCCAAGATCCTCGCCCGCGGCGATGTGCCTGCGCCCTTCGCGACGGATTGCCCGTTCTATGCGCTGCTTGAGTTCGAGGCCAGCACTGAAGACGTGGCCAACGAAGCATTGGCTACCTTCGAGCACTGCGTCGAGCAGGGTTGGGTGCTGGATGGGGTGATGAGCCAGAGCGAAACCCAGCTGAAAAACCTGTGGAAGCTGCGCGAGTACCTGTCGGAAACCATTTCGCACTGGACACCGTACAAGAACGACATTTCCGTCACCGTCTCGAAAGTGCCTGCGTTCCTGCGCGATATCGACGCCATCGTCTCTGAACATTATCCGGACTATGAAGTGGTGTGGTACGGCCATATTGGTGACGGCAACCTGCACCTGAACATCCTCAAGCCTGAGCATATGAGCAAGGACGACTTCTTCGCTTCGTGTGCCAAGGTCAACAAGTGGGTGTTCGAGATCGTCGAGCGTTACAACGGGTCGATTTCTGCCGAGCATGGCGTGGGCATGACCAAGCGCGACTACCTGGGCTACAGCCGTTCCCCCGAAGAAATCGCCTGCATGAAGGCAATAAAGGCCGTGTTCGACCCTAACGGCATCATGAATCCGGGTAAGATCTTCGCACCTGAATAAAAAGCAGTATCCAGAAGGAGTCGGCCATGAGTTACCAGCACCAGTACGTAGACGGCACGCGCATTCACTTCCCCTTGGGCAAGGTGGTGTGCATCGGCCGTAACTATGCCGAGCATGCCAAGGAACTGGACAACCCGATCCCCACCGAGCCGCTGCTGTTCATCAAGCCAGGCAGCTGCGTGGTGCCGGCCGAAGGTGGCTTCAAGATCCCGGCCGAGCGCGGGTCGGTGCACTATGAGGTTGAAATCGCCGTGCTGCTGGGCAAGCCGCTGTCGACCCACCCGAGCGAGGAAGAGGTGCTGGACGCCATTTCCGGTTACGCACCGGCGCTGGACCTGACCCTGCGCGACGTGCAGGCCAAACTGAAGGAAAAGGGGCTGCCCTGGGAGCTGGCCAAGTGCTTTGACGGCGCTTGCGTGCTGCCACCGTTCGTCTCGGCCGCCAGCTTCGAGGACGTGACAGACATCCCGGTGCGCCTGACCGTGAACGGCGAAGTACGCCAGGATGGTAATAGCGCGATGATGCTGAACCCGATCGTGCCGATGATTCAGTACATGGCAGCGCATTTCTCGCTACAAGCGGGGGATGTGATCCTCACCGGTACCCCGGCCGGCGTCGGGCCGTTCAATGTCGGTGACGAGCTGGTGCTGGAGCTGCCGGGTGTGAGCCGCTTCGAAAGCCGGGTGCTTTGACTCGAAACCGCGTCGCTTTCTTCGCGGGTAAACCCGCTCCTACAGGGGTTGCACAGGGCCTTGAATACTGTGCAGTACCTTGGGCACGGGTTTACCGGCGAAGAGGCCGGCCCTGTTTACCGATTTTTCACACCCAATCCGGATAATGCGCGCACCTACGCCCATTTTCCCAGGATCACCGCATGCCATCCTCCTCCAGCGCCCCGGCAACTCCCAAGCGTCGCTTCTACCTGCGCTGGCCCTTCGGCCTGGCCGTGGCGGCGGTGATTGGCTATGGCGTGGCCGTGGCCATGCACTGGGATGACCGCGGTGCACTGTGGGTAAAAGAAAGCTTCGAAAGCACCGCCGAGCGCAGCGAAAGCGTATGGCTGCCGGATTACCAGGTGGACATCGACGCCAAGCCGCTGCCGGGCATGGACGATGATGAAGCCTCGGATGTGGCCTTCAACCCGCAGACCCGCACGCTGTTCGCGGTCATGGGCAAGAACCCGTTCCTGGTCGAGCTGAGCCTGGAGGGCGATGTACTGCGCAAGATCCCGCTCAACGGCTGGAACAACCCCGAAGGCGTGGCGGTGCTGGAAGACGGCAACCTGGCCATCACCGACGAGCGCCTGCATGACCTGACCGTGGTCAAGGTGGACGCGCAGACCACCGCACTGAATCACGACGACTTCCCGAGCCACGACCTGGGCCCTTCGGCCAAGAGCAACAAGGGCTTCGAGGCCATCGCCTGGGACCCGCTGCGCCAGCGCCTGATCATTGGCGAGGAGCGCCCGCCCAAGCTGTACACCTGGAACACCGATGGCCGCAGCCCGCTCAAGGGTGAGAAGCAGCCGTTGCCTAGCGATGAACTCGACTTGCGCAACCTGTCTGCGCTGGGTGTCGACCCGCGTACTGGCCACTTGCTGGTGCTTTCGGCCGACTCCAACATGCTGCTGGAGCTGGACGAGCAGGGCCAGCAAGTCAGCTTCATGACGCTGCTGGGCGGCTTCAACGGGCTTGAAGGCACCATTCCGCGGGCTGAAGGGGTGGCCATGGACGACAGGGGCAACTTGTACATGGTCAGCGAGCCGGCGCTTTTCTATCGATTCAAAAAGAACTGACAACATCATCAGAATTGCCTGACGCTTGCATTAAGCTTTGCTTCAGCCATTCATGATTAGATTCGCCATCCTTGTGTCGAGTCTGTCCCTATGCGTCGTTTTGTTCGCCTGTTCCTTGTTCTGGCTGCCCTTGCTCTGCTGCTGCTTGGCTGGGCCGGGCAGGAGTTTCGCCTGTTCGAGCGTGGCTGGTTCAATCTCAAGACCTGGTGGCAGCCTGTGGAGCGCAGCATTGGCCTGGATCGCTACCGGGTGGTGCTGGAGGCGCAACCGATCGAAGGGCTGGATGATGACATTTCGGCGCTGACCTACGACCCCGACCGCAAAACCCTCTTCACGGTCACCAACGCCCGTTCGGAGCTGATCGAGCTGTCGCTGGATGGCCGTATCCTGCGCCGTGTGCCGCTGACTGGCTTCGGCGACCCGGAGGCTGTTGAGTACGTTGGGCCAAACAGCTATGTGATCACCGACGAGCGTCAGCAACGGCTGATTCGCGTACGGCTGGAAGACGACACGATGTTTCTCGATGCCGGTGATGCCGAACAGCTGACGTTGGGTATTGGCCTCAATGGCAACAAAGGCTTCGAGGGCCTGGCGTACGATTCGGCGGGCAAGCGCCTGTTCGTGGCGAAGGAGCGTGACCCGATGCTGATCTATGAGGTGCATGGCTTCCCGCATGACAATCCGGAGAAGCCCTACGCCGTGCATGTGGTGCAGGACCGCAAGCGCGATTCACGGTTGTTTGTGCGGGATTTGTCGAGCTTGCAGTTCGATGAACGCAGCGGGCATTTGCTGGCATTGTCGGACGAGTCGCGGTTGGTGCTGGAGCTGGATGTACAGGGCCAGCCGCTGAGTACCTTGTCGTTGCGCAAGGGTTTCCAGGGGTTGCAGGCGACGGTGCCGCAGGCGGAGGGGATTGCGATGGATGAAGCGGGGACCATTTACCTGGTCAGTGAGCCGAACCTGTTCTATGTGTTCAAGCAGCCGACTGACTGATCGCCTGTCAGGGCCTGTTCGCGGGTAAACCCGCTCCTACAGGGATCGCCACGGTTCCAGGCCGGTGGGGTACCTTGTAGGAGCGGGTTTACCCGCGAAGGGTTTTACTCGGCCTTCAGGCTCTTCACGCCTTCAGCGGTGCCCAGCAGCAGCAGATCCGCCGGCCGCGCCGCGAACAGGCCGTTGGTCACCACGCCGACGATGGCGTTGATCTGCGCTTCCAGCTCCACCGGGTTGGTGATCTGCAGGTTGTACACATCCAGGATCACGTTGCCGTTGTCGGTGACCACGCCTTCACGGTACACCGGGTCGCCACCCAGCTTCACCAGCTGACGCGCCACGTGACTGCGGGCCATGGGGATCACTTCGACCGGCAGCGGGAAGGCCCCCAGTACCGGCACCAGCTTGCTGCCGTCGGCGATGCAGATGAAGGTCTTGGCCACGGCCGCGACGATCTTTTCGCGGGTCAGCGCTGCGCCGCCGCCCTTGATCAGGTGCAGGTGTGCGTCGCTCTCGTCGGCACCGTCCACGTAAAACTCAAGCTCGCTTACGCTGTTCAGTTCGTAGACCGGGATGCCATGGCCCTTCAGGCGCTGGGCAGTGGCTTCGGAGCTGGCGACTGCGCCGTCGAACGCGGTCTTGTGCTGAGCCAGGGCATCGATGAAGAAGTTGGCGGTCGAACCGGTACCGACGCCTACGACGCTCTTTTCATCCAGCTTGGGCAGAATGAAGTCGACAGCGGCCTGGGCGACGGCCTGTTTGAGTTGGTCCTGGGTCATGCGGGCTCCGGAAGGGGCAGGGCGGTTTCAAAGTTGCCTAGTATAACGGCTCGCACGGCTTTGCTGTGGTCGCCCGACGTAGCGCTGGGGTAGACTCCCAGCCCTCGTCCCGCGGCCCAGTGATGCTTTCCCGATGCTCGAACAGTACGTCAAGAAGATCCTCACCTCGCGCGTCTATGACGTTGCCGTCGAAACCCCGTTGCAGAGCGCCGGGCAGCTGAGCAAGCGCCTGGGCAACCAGATTCTGCTCAAGCGCGAAGACCTGCAGCCAGTATTCTCGTTCAAGATCCGCGGCGCGTATAACAAGCTGGCCCAGCTGAGCCCGGAAGAACTGGCCCGCGGGGTGGTGACCGCCTCTGCCGGCAACCACGCCCAAGGCCTGGCCCTGGCCGCGCGTGAAATGGGCATCAAGGCCACCATCGTGATGCCCAAGACCACTCCGGAGATCAAGGTCGAAGGCGTGCGCTCGCGCGGTGGCAAGGTGGTGCTGCATGGCGACTCGTTCCCTGAGGCACTGGCCTATTCGCTGAAACTGGTCGATGAAAAGGGCTTCGTCTACGTTCACCCTTACGACGATCCGCACACCATCGCCGGGCAGGGCACCGTCGCCATGGAAATCCTGCGCCAGCACCCTGGCCGGCTGGATGCGATCTTTGTGCCGGTGGGCGGTGGCGGCCTGATCGCCGGCATTGCTGCCTATGTGAAGTACCTGCGCCCGGAAATCAAGATAATCGGTGTCGAGCCGGACGATTCCAACTGCCTGCAGGCGGCCATGGCTGCCGGTGAGCGTGTGGTGCTGCCGCAGGTCGGGCTGTTCGCCGATGGCGTGGCGGTGGCGCAGATTGGCCAGCACACCTTCGATATCTGCCGCCACCATGTGGACGAAGTCGTCACTGTCAGTACCGATGAAATCTGCGCAGCAATCAAGGATATCTACGACGATACCCGCTCGATCACCGAGCCTGCTGGCGCGCTGGGTGTGGCGGGCATCAAGAAGTACGTCGAGCTATACGGCGTCAGCGGCCAGACCTTGGTGGCCATCGACTCCGGTGCCAACGTCAATTTCGATCGCCTGCGCCATGTGGCCGAACGTGCCGAGCTGGGTGAAAAGCGCGAGGCGATCATCGCCGTGACCATCCCTGAGCGCCCGGGTAGCTTCAAGGCCTTCTGCGAGGCTATCGGCAAGCGTCAGATCACCGAGTTCAACTACCGCAAGCACACCTCTGACGAAGCGCATATCTTCGTTGGGGTGCAGACCCACCCGGAAAACGACCCGCGCGCGGCGCTGGTGCAGCAACTGACCGAACAGGGCTTCCCGGTTGCCGATCTGACCGACAACGAATTGGCCAAGCTGCATATTCGTCATATGGTCGGCGGCCACTCGGCCGGTGCCAGCGACGAAATGGTGCTGCGCTTCGAATTCCCCGAGCGGCCAGGGGCACTGTTCAACTTCCTCAACAAGCTGGGCGGGCGCTGGAACATCTCGATGTTCCACTACCGCAACCATGGCGCGGCTGACGGGCGCGTGGTGGCGGGGCTGCAGGTGCCGGAGGACGAACGTCACCTGGTGCCGGCAGCGCTGGCCAAGATTGGTTACCCGTACTGGGACGAGACCGAGAACCCGGCCTACAAACTGTTCCTGGGCTGAGCGGCTAAGCTAGGGCTGATGGCCCGTTCGCGGGCTTGCCCGCTCCCACAGGTACTGCGCAGGCCTCAAGGCCTGAGATACCTTGGCAGGAGCGGGTAAGCCCGCGAAGAAGCGACCGCAAAATGCCCGTTTAAGGACGACCGAGACATGGAACACCTGACCACGCTCAAGACCCTGCACCTCATCGCCACCGCGCTGCTGCTTCTGGGCGCCCTGGGCCTGGCGATCTGGACCTGGCGCGCCCGCCGCCAGGGCGATGCCGAAGCCTACGCCAAGCTGCTGCGCCGGCCGTTGGTGTTCGTCTGGCTGGTGATGGGCCTGTGCCTGGTGAGCATGCCGTTCACCGGCTGGTGGCTGGTACACCTGGTGGGCTGGCCACTGGGGCAGACCTGGGTGTTGGCATCCAGTGTCATCTATACATTTGGCGCGGTTGCCGTGTGGTGGCTGCTGGTGCGGCTGAACCGGCTGCGCAAGGCCGAGGTGGTAGGGTTGCGGTTTACCCTGGCGCTGGCGGTATTCAGTGGGGTTTGCTTCCTGTCCATTGCCGGGCTGATGGGGGCCAAGCCGGTCTGACAGTCTTGTGCTGATTGTGCCGGCCTATTCGCGGGTGAACCCGCTCCTACAGGTACAGCGCAGCCCTCAAGGCCTGTAGTGATTCCTGTGGGAGCGGGCGTGCCCGCGAAAAGACCGCCACGGAAAACCTCAATCCCGCAGCGAGATCACCGGCCACCCACGCTTATCCGCCTCGGCCCGCAGGTCCGGGGCCGGGTCCACTGCCACTGCATGCGTCACCCGCTGCAACAACGGCAGGTCATTCATCGAGTCGCTATAGAAGTAGCTGTCCTCAAGATCAAAGCCGTTCTCCAGCATCCAGCGCTCCAGCCGCGTCACTTTGCCTTCACGGAAACACGGTATATCGGTACTACGCCCGGTGTAGCGGCCGTCGCGCACCTCGCATTCGGTTGCCAGCAACACCCGCACCCCCAGGCGCCGGGCGATCGGTGCGGTGACGAAGCGGTTGGTAGCGGTGATGATCACCAGCTGGTCGCCCGCCTCGCGGTGCTGCTGCAGCAAGGCCAGGGCCTTGGGCAGGACGATGGGCTCGATGCAGTCGCGCATGAAATCGCGGTGCCATTCGTCGAGCCGGGCCATGGGTGTTGCCGCCAGGATCTCCATGGAAAAGGCCAGGTAGGCCTGCAGGTCCAGGGTGCCATTGAGGTAATCCTGGTAGAAGCTGTCGTTGCGTTGCTTGTAGGCGACCGGGTCGAGAATGCCGCGCTCGCAAAGATAGTCACCCCAGGCATGGTCGCTGTCGCCACCGAGGAGGGTATTGTCCAGGTCGAATAAAGCCAGGCGCATCGCGGTCACTCGCATCAGCCACAGGGTAGGCCCGCAGAATACGGAGTTTTCACGCAGCTGCACATAAGCTTGGCGGGCGCGTTGCTGCGCTCGCAAGCTTTGTGGAACAATGCGTTGACATGCGTTTGCGAGGTTGCTGCCGTGATCGACCCGGATGGTTTTCGCCCCAATGTCGGGATCATTCTCACGAATGATGCCGGGCAGGTGCTATGGGCTCGACGGATCAACCAGGATGCCTGGCAATTCCCCCAGGGTGGTATCAACCCTGACGAGACGCCGGAAGATGCCCTGTACCGCGAGCTGAACGAAGAAGTTGGCCTTGAACGCGACGATGTAGAAATTCTTGCCTGCACCCGTGGCTGGTTGCGTTATCGTTTACCCCAGCGATTGGTACGTACCCACAGCCAGCCGCTGTGCATCGGCCAGAAGCAGAAGTGGTTCCTGCTGCGCCTGGTGAGCAACGAACAACGGGTGCGGATGGACCTGACCGGCAAGCCGGAATTCGACGGTTGGCGCTGGGTGAGCTATTGGTATCCGCTGGGCCAGGTTGTGACATTCAAGCGCGAGGTGTACCGGCGCGCCCTGAAAGAGCTAGCACCGCGTCTGTTGACGCGCGACTGACGACGGAGTTCGACCCCGAGCCATGCTCAATACGCTGCGCAAGATCGTCCAGGAAGTAAACTCCGCCAAAGATCTCAAGTCGGCGTTGGGGATCATTGTCTTGCGCGTCAAGGAAGCCATGGGCAGCCAGGTCTGCTCGGTCTACCTGCTCGACCCGGAAACCAACCGCTTCGTGCTGATGGCGACCGAAGGCCTGAACAAGCGCTCCATCGGCAAGGTCAGCATGGCCCCCAACGAAGGCCTGGTTGGCCTGGTCGGTACCCGGGAAGAGCCGCTGAACCTGGAAAACGCCGCCGACCACCCGCGTTATCGCTACTTTGCCGAAACCGGCGAAGAGAAATTCGCCTCCTTCCTGGGTGCGCCGATCATCCACCACCGCCGTGTGGTCGGGGTACTGGTCATCCAGCAAAAGGAGCGCCGCCAGTTCGACGAGGGCGAGGAAGCCTTCCTGGTCACCATGAGCGCCCAGCTTGCCGGGGTTATCGCCCACGCCGAGGCTACCGGCTCGATCCGTGGCCTGGGCCGTCAGGGCAAAGGTATTCAGGAAGCGCGCTTCGTGGGTGTGCCGGGTTCGCCTGGTGCCGCGGTGGGGCGTGCGGTGGTGATGTTGCCGCCGGCCGACCTGGAAGTGGTCCCGGACAAGACCGTCGATGACATCGACGCCGAACTCAAGCTGTTCCAGAACGCCCTGGAAGGTGTGCGCGACGACATGCGCAAGCTGTCGGCCAAACTGGCCACCCAGCTGCGCCCGGAAGAGCGTGCGCTGTTCGATGTCTATCTGATGATGCTTGAAGACGCAGCCCTGGGCGGAGAGGTGACCGAGGTCATCAAGACCGGCCAATGGGCCCAGGGCGCCCTGCGCCAGGTGGTTGGTGAGCACGTCAACCGCTTCGAGCTGATGGACGACGACTACCTGCGTGAGCGTGCCTCCGACGTCAAGGACCTGGGGCGCCGCCTTTTGGCCTACCTGCAGGAAGCGCGCTCGCAGTCGTTGGTGTATGCCGACAACACCATCCTGGTCAGTGAGGAACTGACACCGGCCATGCTCGGTGAAGTGCCGGAAGGCAAGCTGGTCGGCCTGGTCTCGGTACTCGGCTCGGGCAACTCCCACGTCGCCATCCTCGCGCGGGCCATGGGCATCCCCACGGTGATGGGCCTGGTCGACCTGCCATACTCCAAAGTCGACGGTATTGAACTGATCGTCGACGGCTACAAGGGCGAGGTGTTCACCAACCCCAGCGAAGTGCTGCGCAAGCAGTACAGCGAAGTGGTCGAGGAGGAACGCCAGCTGGCCCAAGGGCTGGATGCACTGCGCGAACTTCCGTGCGTCACCCCCGACGGCCATCGCATGCCCCTGTGGGTCAACACCGGCCTGCTCGCTGACGTGGCCCGTGCCCAGCAGCGCGGCGCCGAAGGGGTAGGCCTGTACCGCACCGAAGTGCCGTTCATGATCAACCAGCGTTTCCCCAGTGAGAAAGAGCAGCTGGCCATCTACCGTGAGCAGCTGGCGGCCTTCCACCCGCTGCCGGTGACCATGCGTACCCTCGACATCGGTGGCGACAAGGCACTGTCGTACTTCCCCATCAAGGAAGAAAACCCGTTCCTCGGCTGGCGCGGCATCCGCGTCACCCTCGACCACCCGGAAATCTTCCTGGTACAGACCCGCGCCATGCTCAAGGCCAGCGAGGGCCTGAACAACCTGCGCATCCTGCTGCCGATGATTTCCGGCATTCACGAACTGGAAGAGGCGCTGCACCTGATCCACCGCGCCTGGGGTGAAGTGCGTGACGAAGGTACCGATGTACCGATGCCACCAGTGGGTGTGATGGTGGAAATTCCAGCGGCGGTGTACCAGACCAAGGAATTGGCGCGGCAGGTGGACTTCCTGTCGGTAGGCTCCAACGACCTGACCCAGTACCTGCTGGCGGTGGACCGCAACAACCCGCGGGTCGCCGACCTGTACGATTACCTGCACCCGGCGGTACTGCAGGCGCTGAACACGGTGGTGCGCGACGCCCATGGCGAAGGCAAGCCGGTGAGCATCTGCGGCGAGATGGCCGGTGACCCGGCGGCGGCGGTCCTGTTGATGGCCATGGGCTTCGACAGCCTGTCGATGAACGCCACCAACCTGCCGAAGGTTAAGTGGATGCTGCGCCAGATCAATATGGGCAAGGCCAAGGAACTGCTGGCCGAGGCCTTGAGCCATGACAACCCGCAGGTTATCCACAGCTCGCTGCAACTGGCCCTGAAGAACCTTGGGTTGGCGCGGATGATTGGGCCTGGGGCTAATAAAACCCTGTGAGGGTGATGCTGTCTGTGCCGGCCTCTTCGCGGGTGAACCCGCTCCTACCACGTACACACATCTGGGGTTGGACCCAGGCCGTTGTAGGAGCGGGTTCACCCGCGAAGAGGCCCGAACAGACAACATCAAATACTCAGACCAACAACTCAATTTCCCCCAAATGCCCGCCAAAAGGCCCGAAACTGCGCTCAACCAGCCGCCTTTGCCCCTGATCATCCACAATGAGCACTGTGCTCGCCCGGGTCCCGTAATTCTGGCTGGCGATGAAGACGCTCGATAGCAACTTCTCGGTTGCCAACCCCACGCCTGTTTCGGGTAGATCACCATCAGCCGCGGGCTCGTTATCCGCGAGCAAAGCCAGCAGCCTGTGCGGCTCCGGCGTGTCCAGCAGGTTTTCCAGCCCGTCACGTGCCTTCACCAGCTTCGGCCACGGTGTATCCAGCCCGGCGTTCGAAAGCCCGTAAACCCCAGCCTTCAGCAGGCGCGGCGTGGCCTCACGGGCATGCAGATAACCCAGTTGCTGCCCATCACCCACCAGCAGGTTGAACCCCGAGTACTGCCCGCTACGGCTGGCCACCTGGTCCAGGTAAGCCTCAACCCCTAGCTCGCCCTGCAGAAACGCCGCCACCAGCTCACCCCGCGAGCGGGGCCCCTGCGCCTGGCCCGGGTCGCGGATGTTGGTCAGCGCGGCAAAGCGCCCCTGTGGGCCTACGCCCAGCCAGGTACCGCCTGCCTCCAGGTCGCGCCCGGCATGCACCCCAGGTGCATCCTCCCAGGCCGCCAGGGGCTGAGTGGGGCGGGCATAGAATTCGTCGCGGTTGGCCGCCACGATCAGCGGCAGGGCGTGCCCCGGCCGCCAGGCAAATACGATCAGGCACATAGGTTGGGCCTCTGTGTTTTTTTGTCACTGTACCCACAGGAACGATGCGGATCCATCCTGACACAGAGTTCACTAGAGCCCCGAGCCCGGCTTCCGTTACCATGCCGGATTGATTTCTAGGGGATGCCGAATGGAATTCGTGCTCTATCTGTTGTTGGGCGCCTGTGCCGGTGTGCTGGCCGGGCTGTTCGGCGTGGGCGGCGGCATCATCATCGTGCCGGTGCTGGTGTTCAGCTTTACCCTGCAGGGTTTCGACGCTTCGGTGCTGACCCACCTGGCCGTTGGCACGTCACTGGCCACCATCGTCTTCACCTCGATCAACGCCGTGCGGGAGCATCACCGCAAGCGCGCGGTGCAATGGCCGATCTTCATCTGGATGACCATCGGCATCCTCCTGGGGGCCGGTGTCGGTGCCAAGACCGCTTCGCTGATCCAGGGCCCACTGCTGCAAAAGATCATCGGTGTGTTCGCCCTGGTCATCGCCGCGCAGATGGCCCTTGACCTCAAACCCAAGGCCAGCCGTGGCGTCCCCGGTAAACCTGGGCTGATCGGTGCAGGCGGCGTGATTGGCTGGGCCTCGGCCATTTTTGGCATTGGCGGTGGTTCGCTGACGGTGCCGTTCCTCACCTGGCGTAGCCTGCCCATGCAGCAGGCAGTGGCCACGTCATCGGCCTGTGGCCTGCCGATTGCTGTAGCCAGTGCCCTGAGCTTCATGCTGCTGGGTTGGCACGAGGAGCACCTGCCGCCCCACAGCCTGGGGTACGTGTACCTGCCCGCCCTGGTCGGCATTGCCGTGACCAGCATGTTTTTCGCCCGCTTCGGCGCGCGCCTGGCGCACAAGCTGTCGCCCCGTTTGTTGAAACGCCTGTTCGCAGCCCTGCTGTTCTGTGTTGGCCTCAGCTTTTTGATTTGAATCGAGAGGAAGTTCCATGCTGCCTTACCCGCAGATAGACCCCGTGGCCCTGGCCATCGGGCCGCTGAAAATCCATTGGTACGGCCTGATGTACCTGATCGGCATCGGCGGTGCCTGGTTGCTGGCCTCACGCCGGCTCAACCGCTTCGACCCCACCTGGAGCCGCGAGAAGCTGTCCGACCTGGTGTTCTGGCTGTCGATGGGGGTGATTGTCGGCGGTCGCCTGGGCTATGTGCTGTTCTACGACCTGCACGCCTACCTGGCCAACCCGACGCTGATCTTCGAGGTGTGGAAAGGCGGTATGTCGTTCCACGGCGGCTTCATCGGCGTGATGCTGGCAGCCTTGTGGTTCGGCAAGCGTAACAACAAGTCGTTCTTCGAGCTGATGGATTTCGTCGCCCCGCTGGTGCCGATTGGCCTGGGTGCCGGGCGTATCGGCAACTTCATCAACGCCGAACTGTGGGGCAAACCCACCGACGTGCCATGGGCGATGATCTTCCCGCCGTTCAGCGACCCGGCCCAGTTGCCGCGCCACCCGTCGCAGCTGTACCAGTTCGCCCTTGAGGGCGTGGCGCTGTTCGTCATCCTGTGGCTGTTCTCGCGCAAGCCACGGCCGACCATGGCGGTGTCAGGCATGTTCGCGCTGTTCTACGGTATCTTCCGCTTCATCGTCGAATTCGTGCGGGTGCCGGATGCTCAGCTGGGTTACATCGCCTGGGGCTGGCTGACCATGGGTCAGATTCTCTGTGTGCCGATGATCCTGGCTGGCCTCGGTCTGATCTGGTGGGCTTATAATCGCAAGCCCACGGCGAAACCCGCCTGATTAATCCCACGGCAGGGGCCATCCCCCTGCCGTTTTTGCTACAGGTAAGCCATGAAACAGTATCTGGACCTGGTCCGCGACGTCATTGATAACGGCACGTTGCAGGGAAACCGCACCGGCATCCGCACCATCAGCCTGCCGGGCGCGATGCTGCGTTTCGACCTGCAGAAGGGCTTTCCGGCCATTACCACGCGCAAGCTGGCGTTCAAGTCGGCGATCGGTGAAATGGTCGGTTTCCTGCGTGGCGTGAAGAACGCCGGTGAGTTCCGCGAGCTGGGCTGCAAGGTCTGGGACCAGAACGCCAACGAAAACGCCCAGTGGCTGGCCAACCCGTTCCGTCAGGGCCATGACGACCTGGGCGAGATCTATGGCGTGCAATGGCGCCAGTGGCCGGGCTACAAGCGCATCCCGCTGAGCAACCCGGCGGCCATCGAAATGGCCGAGCAAGCCGGTTTCCGCCGTATTGCCCAGGACGAAGAGGACGGCGTCGCGTTCGTCATCCTGTACAAGGCAATCGACCAGGTGCGCCAGTGCCTGGACACCATCGCCAACGACCCGGGTAGCCGCCGCATCCTGTTCCACGGCTGGAACTGCGCGCAACTGGACGAAATGGCACTGCCACCGTGTCACTTGCTGTACCAGTTCCACCCGAATGTCGAGACCAGGGAAATTTCCCTGACCCTCTACATCCGCTCCAACGACCTGGGGCTGGGCACGCCGTTCAACCTCACCGAAGGCGCGGCGCTGCTGTCGCTGTTTGGCCGCCTGACCGGCTATACACCGCGCTGGTTCACCTACTTCATCGGCGATGCCCATGTGTATGAAAACCACCTGGACATGCTCAACGAGCAGCTCAAGCGCGAGCCGTTGGAAGCGCCGAAGCTGGTGATCAGCGACCGTGTGCCGTCGTTTGCCGAGACTGGTAAATACGAGCCGGAGTGGCTGGAGAAGATCGAACCGAGTGATTTCTGGCTGGAAGGCTATGAGCACCATGCGCCGATGACAGCGCCGATGGCGGTCTGATAGATCTCTATTGTTAGAACTGACCTCTTCGCGAGTGAACCCGCTCCTACGGGGTACTGCACAGGCCTAAGTCCTGCGCGGTCCATGTAGGAGCGGGTTCACCCGTGAAGCTTCTGGCTTAATGCCCATGACTCCGCCCCACATGCGAATGCTCGGTATCCGGCACCGATACCGCCCCGTTTGTCTCCAATTGCTGCAAGATCGCGCATTCACTCCCCTGCGTGTTGCAGCGCCGCCGCAGCTCCACCAGCTGCTCTTGCAATGCCACCAAGCCATCGATCCGCGCCTGAACATGCTCGATATGCTCGTCGATCAGCGCATTGACGCTGCCGCACGCGTCGTCGGGGCTGTCGCGCAGGCGTAGCAGGCTGCGAATTTCGTCCAGGGTCATGTCCAGCGTGCGGCAGTTGCGGATGAAGGTCAGCCGCTCCACATGGGCCTGGGTGTACAACCGGTAGTTGCCCTCGCTGCGCGCCGGCTCTGGCAGCAGGTTTTCACGCTCGTAGTAGCGGATGGTTTCCACCGCGCAGTCGGTGGCTTTGGCCAGTTCTCCGATCTTCATCACGAAATCTCCAGCAAGTGGCTTGACCCTATAGTGGCTACAGGGTGTTCACTTGGCAACAGGCTCAATTTAAGGATGACCCCATGAACCAGCCTGTCAGCCACGAACACAAGCATCCGCACGATCACGCTCATGGTGATGACGACCATGGCCATGCTGCCCACGGCCACAGCTGCTGCGGCGCCAAAACCGCGCCGCCGCTGGTGCAACTGAGCGAAACGGCCAGTGCCCAGGCACAACTCAGTCGTTTCCGCATCGATGCCATGGACTGCCCCACCGAGCAGACCCTGATTCAGGACAAACTGAGCAAGCTGGCCGGTATCGAACAGCTGGAATTCAACCTGATCAACCGCGTGCTTGGCGTGCGCCACACCCTGGACGGCACCGCCGACATCGAGCGGGCGATCGACAGCCTGGGCATGAAGGCCGAGCCGATTGCGGCCCAGGACGACGGCAGTGCCAGCGTGCCACAACCGGCCAAGGCCCACTGGTGGCCACTGGCATTGTCGGGCGTCGCCGCGATCGCCGCCGAAATCGTGCACTTTGCTGCACTGGCCCCTGAGTGGGTGGTGGCGGGGCTGGCGCTTGCCGCGATCCTCGGTTGCGGCCTGGGTACCTACAAGAAGGGCTGGATTGCCCTGAAAAACCGGAACCTCAACATCAATGCGCTGATGAGTATCGCCGTGACGGGGGCCGTATTGATCGGCCAGTGGCCGGAAGCGGCTATGGTGATGGTGCTGTTCACCGTTGCCGAACTGATCGAAGCGCGCTCGCTGGACCGTGCGCGCAATGCCATTGGCGGGTTGATGCAGCTGACCCCGGACATGGCCACGGTGCAGCAGGCCGATGGCCAGTGGCGCGAGCTGGACGTGCGTGAGGTGGCCATCGGCGCACTGGTGCGGGTGCGCCCCGGTGAGCGCATCGGACTGGACGGTGAAGTGACCCGCGGGCAATCCAGCGTCGATCAGGCGCCGATTACCGGTGAAAGCCTGCCTGTGGAGAAGGGGGTGGGTGACAAGCTGTTCGCTGGCACCATCAACCAGGCGGGGGCGCTGGAGTTTCGCGTCACCGCCGCTGCCGGGCAGTCGACCCTGGCGCGGATCATCAAGGCGGTGGAGGAAGCGCAAGGCGCGCGGGCGCCTACCCAGCGCTTTGTCGACCGTTTTTCGCGCATCTACACCCCGGTGGTGTTCGCCATCGCCTTGGCCGTGGCGCTGATACCACCGCTGTTCCTGGCTGGCGCCTGGTTCGACTGGGTTTACCGCGCCTTGGTGCTGCTGGTGGTGGCCTGCCCGTGCGCGCTGGTGATCTCGACCCCGGTGACCATCGTCAGTGGCCTGGCCGCCGCCGCGCGCAAAGGCATCCTGATCAAGGGTGGCGTGTACCTGGAGGGTGGCCGCCACCTTGATTTCCTGGCCCTGGACAAGACCGGCACCATCACCCATGGCAAGCCGGTGCAGACCGACGCCAAGGTGCTGGCGCCGCTGTTCGAAGACCGTGCGCAAGCCTTGGCGGCCAGCCTGGGCGAGCGTTCGGACCACCCGGTGTCCCGCGCCATTGCCGAGTTCGGCAAGCAGCAAGGCCTGGCCTTGAGCGAGGTCAGTGACTTCGTTGCGCTGGCCGGGCGTGGCGTGCGTGGCGTCATTGCCGGTGAGGTCTACCACTTGGGCAACCACCGCCTGGTCGAGGAGCTGGGGCTGTGTTCGCCAGCGCTGGAGGCCCAACTGGATGCGCTGGAGCGCCAGGGCAAGACCGTGGTCCTGCTGCTTGACCGCTCCGGGCCACTGGCACTGTTCGCCGTGGCCGACACGGTCAAGGACAGCAGCCGTCAGGCGATCGCCGAATTGCATCAACTGGGTATCAAGACTGTCATGCTGACCGGTGACAATCCGCATACTGCGCAGGCCATTGCCGCCGTGGTGGGAATCGACCGCGCCGAGGGCAACCTGTTACCGGCCGACAAGCTGAAAACCATTGAGGCGTTGTACGCACAAGGCCATCGGGT
This sequence comes from Pseudomonas sp. TYF_14, assembly GCF_043105275.1. NCBI lineage: Bacteria > Pseudomonadati > Pseudomonadota > Gammaproteobacteria > Pseudomonadales > Pseudomonadaceae > Pseudomonas > Pseudomonas sp. TYF_14. Next base: position 1,294 of record NZ_JBICLK010000038.1, on the reverse strand, counting down.
GGGCATGGTCGGTGACGGCATCAACGACGCCCCGGCGCTGGCCCGCGCCGAAATCGGTTTTGCCATGGCTGCTGCCGGCACCGACACCGCCATCGAGACGGCCGATGTGGCGCTGATGGACGATGACTTGCGCAAAATCCCGGCCTTCGTCAGGCTGTCGCGCCAAAGTGCGGCGATCCTCATGCAGAACATCGTGCTGGCGTTGGGCATCAAGGCGATATTTCTGGCGATCACCTTCGCCGGCATGGCCACGATGTGGATGGCGGTGTTCGCTGATATGGGCGTGAGCTTGCTGGTGGTGTTCAACGGCTTGCGCCTTTTGCGCAAATAGAGGACGTACATGCTGAGTTCCGAGCTGAAGGCCTTCTACATGGTGGCCCGTCTGGGCAGCATCACCCAGGCGGCGAAGAAGCTTGGCCTCAGCCAGCCCACGGTGACCACGCAGATCCGCAGCCTGGAAGGCCAGTACGCCGTGGAGCTGTTCTACCGCGGCGGGCGGCGCCTGGTGTTGAGCGAGGAGGGCTTACGCCTGCTGCCGATGGTCAAGGCGCTGCTGCAGCAGGAAGCCGACATCGAGTTCGAGCTGCGCAACAGTGGCCAGGCCCAGGGCAGCCTGCGCATTGCTGCCACTGCGCCTTACTACATTCTCGACCTGGTCAAGATCTATCGCGAACGCCTGCCGCAGGTTGAAGTGGCGGTGGAGATCGGCAACTCGCAGCAGGTGCTGGAAATGCTCGAGGATTACCGGGTGGACATTGCCGCGTCGTCGCAATGGGTGGAGGACGCACGGTTGGTGCGGCGGATACTGGGCACTGACCCTTTGGTGGTGGCGGTGCACCGCAACCATCCGCTGGCCCATCGCCAGACGGTGTCGATCGAGGTGGTGTCGGGGCATTGCCTGCTGATGCGGGAGAAGGGCTCGACCACACGCAAGCTGACCGAGCAGATGATGCAGGAGGCTGGGGTCAAGGCCAGCGCCATGATGGAAATCGGCAGCCGCGAGTCGATCCGCGAAGCGGTGCTGCGCAATATCGGCATCAGCGTGATTGCCCGCCATGAGGTGCCGCACAATCCCGAACTCCGGGTGCTGGCGCTGGAAAATGCGCCGGTGATGCATGAGTACCTGTATTGCCTGAAGGAGCGGCGCCAGGCCCGGTTGCCGGCGGCATTCCTGGGGGTGGCGCAGGAAGTGGCCGGTTCGCAGTTCTAGATTCGTGTTGGCTTGTTCGCGGGTAGACCCGCTCCTGCATTTCTGCGTACATGCATGCCTGCATTTCTGCGAACACGCATTCCG
>NZ_JBICLK010000037.1:0-79680 GCF_043105275.1 Pseudomonas sp. TYF_14 | reverse complement strand
CTTCAAACACTTGGCTCGCTGCGATCTCTCTTAGCGGGAGGCGAATCATACAGCACTTGGAAGCGCTGTCAACCATCATCTCAACCGCTTTCGATCATTTGATCGTAGCCCTTTCAGCTTTTGCCTTCACTACTTAACTCGTTGAATTTCAAGGAGTTTTTCGTTCCGATGTCGCTGGAAGTGGGGCGCATTATAAGGGGATTCGAGAGGGCGTCAACCTTTAATTTCAATAAACTTTGATAGCGCTGAAAAACAAAGCGGGGAGGCCTGACGGCCTCCCCGCTTTTCATCTAGAGCACCCCAGCATCACGCAGACGCTGTACCTCGCCAGCATCCAGCCCCAACACTTCCCCCAGCACCACTTCGGTATGCTCGCCCAGCAGTGGTGGCGCCCGGCGATACTCCACTGGCGTCTCCGACAACCGTATCGGGCTCGCAACTTGCGGCACACTACCCGCCAATGGATGCGGGATATTCAACGCCAACCCGCGCGCCAGCACCTGGGGGTCCTGGAACATCTGCGCCAGGTTATTGATAGGCCCACATGGCACTCCTGCAGCCTCCAACTGGGCCACCCACTCAGCCGTGGTCTTGAACACCGTAGCCTGGCGAATCAAAGGTATCAGCTCAGCCCGGTTGGCGACCCGCAGCTTATTGGTAACGAACCGAGGGTCCTCCGCCCATTGCGGCTGCCCGGCCACCTCAGCGAACTTGCGGAACTGGCTGTCATTACCGACGGTAAGAATGAAATCACCATCTGCCGTCGGAAAGTCCTGGTAAGGGACTATATTAGGATGCGCATTACCCAGCCGACGGGGAGGGGTGCCCGTGGTCAGGTAGTTCATCGCCTGGTTCGCCAGACAGGCCACCTGCACATCAAGCAATGCCATGTCGACATGCTGGCCGACCCCTGTCTGATCCCGATGGGCGAGGGCAGCCAGCATGGCGACCGCGGAATACAACCCGGTCAGAATATCGGTAAGCGCCACACCCACCTTGACCGGCCCTGCGCCTTCTTCACCCTCCGGACGGCCGGTCAGGCTCATCAGCCCACCCAACCCCTGGATCATGAAGTCATAGCCAGCGCGCTTGGCATAGGGCCCGGTCTGACCGAAGCCGGTAATGGAGCAATAGATGAGCTGCGGGTTTACCGCCTTGAGGCTCTGGTAGTCCAGGCCATAGGCAGCCAGCCCACCCACCTTGAAGTTCTCTATGACGATATCGCACTTCGCCGCCAGCTCCCGCACCAGCCGTTGCCCCTCCGGCTGGGTAAAGTCGATGGTCACTGAGCGCTTGTTGCGGTTGGCCGACAAGTAGTAAGCCGCCTCACTGGTGTCCTCACCTTCGACATCCTTGAGGAAAGGCGGCCCCCATGAGCGGGTATCGTCGCCACTGCCTGGGCGCTCGACCTTGATCACGTCGGCACCAAGGTCAGCCAGAATCTGACCAGACCACGGGCCGGCCAACACGCGCGAAAGGTCTAGCACCCGCAGATGTGATAGCGCGCCCATGGCTTGCTCCTTATTAATAGAACGCCTGGATACCAGTCTGCGCACGCCCCAGGATAAGTGCATGCACGTCGTGGGTACCTTCATAGGTGTTGACCACCTCCAGGTTAACCAGGTGGCGGGCCACACCAAACTCGTCGGAGATGCCATTGCCGCCCAGCATGTCACGCGCCATACGGGCGATATCCAGCGCCTTGCCGCAGGAATTGCGCTTCATGATGGAGGTGATTTCCACCGCAGCCGTCCCTTCATCCTTCATGCGCCCCAGACGCAGGCAGCCCTGCAGCGCCAGGGTGATTTCGGTCTGCATGTCGGCCAGCTTCTTCTGTATCAACTGGTTGGCGGCCAGTGGACGACCAAACTGCTGACGATCCAGGGTGTATTGGCGGGCGGTGTGCCAGCAGGCTTCAGCGGCACCCAGCGCACCCCACGAAATACCATAGCGAGCCGAATTCAGGCAGGTGAACGGGCCCTTGAGGCCACGCACGTCCGGGAAGATGTTCTCTTCTGGCACGAACACATTGTCCATGACGATTTCGCCAGTGATCGAGGCGCGCAGGCCAACCTTGCCATGAATTGCCGGGGCACTCAGGCCTTGCCAGCCTTTTTCCAGTACAAAGCCACGGATATCGCCCGCATCATCCTTGGCCCACACCACGAACACATCGGCGATGGGACTGTTGGTGATCCACATTTTGCTGCCGGTCAGCCGGTAGCCACCGTCGACCTTCCTCGCGCGCGTAATCATCGAGCCAGGATCGGAGCCATGGTTAGGCTCGGTCAAACCGAAGCAACCGATCCACTCGCCACTGGCCAGCTTGGGGAGGTACTTCTGCTTTTGAGCTTCGGTGCCAAATTCGTTGATCGGCACCATCACCAGCGACGACTGCACACTCATCATCGAGCGGTAACCCGAGTCGATGCGTTCCACTTCGCGAGCAATAAGGCCGTAGCACACATAGTTCAGGCCGCTGCCACCGTATTGCTCGGGGATGGTTGCACCCAACAGGCCGACTTCACCCATCTCGCGGAAGATCGCCGGATCGGTCTGCTCGTGACGGAAGGCCTCGAGCACACGCGGCGCCAGCTTGTCCTGGGCGAACTGATAAGCGCTGTCACGCACCATGCGCTCTTCTTCAGTGAGCTGCTGATCCAGCAGCAACGGGTCGATCCAGTTGAAGCTTGCTTTACCGGCCATGAGCGAATCCTCGAAATAGGGGTCAGTTTCTTGTGCCTTTGAGCCTAGGCCTGATCGGCTGCGGGGACAAACGAGGATTGCGCACCGATTAGTGATATTTTGTCACTCCGTAAATCGGCAAAACGCCTTATTGACAGCCTTACAAGTGAGGTTGACGTACATGCGCCGTAAGATCCCCAGTACCGCCGCCCTGATTTGCTTCGAGGCGGCAGCCCGTAACGAGAGCTTTACCAAGGCTGCCCAGGAACTCGCGCTGACCCAGGGTGCCGTCTGTCGGCAGATCGGCGGCCTGGAAGCGTTTCTTAATGTGGAACTGTTCCGTCGCTCGCGCCGCGGCGTAAGGCTGACCGAAGCCGGCCTGTCCTACAGTCGCCAGGTGGCGGCCCAACTGGACGCTGTGGAGCGCGATACCTTGTCGGTAATGCGCCAGCAAGGCGCCAATGTGATCGAGCTGGCGGTAGTTCCGACGTTTGGCACTCAATGGCTGCTACCACGGCTCAAGGACTTCCAGCAGCGCCACCCGGAGGTCACAGTCAACCTCACCAACCGCACCCGGCCATTCCTGTTTGCCGACACTACCTTCGATGCCGCCATCTATTTTGGTGATGCGGACTGGTCAGGCACCCAGTCGCACCAACTGATGGGTGAAAACCCGGTACCTGTGTGCAGCCCGGCGCTGCTGAACGGCCAAGGCATGCTCGAGGCACGCCACATCGCACAGCTACCACTGCTGCAACAGAGCACACGCCCGTATGCCTGGCGGCAATGGTTCGGCAGTGTGGGCATGAATGTGGAGCGCGACATGACAGGCCCGCGCTATGAACTATTCTCGATGCTCGCCCAGGCGGCCATGCACGATATGGGCATTGCCCTGATACCACCGTTCCTGATCCAGCGAGAGTTGGAGGAGGGAAGGCTAGTGGTCGCTAACAGGCATGCCCTGAGTAGCGACAAGGCCTACTATCTGATGATTCCAGAGCGCAAGGTGGAGTCGGCGTCGCTACGCGCCTTTCGCGACTGGCTGGTAAGCCAGGCTCAGGCCTACATAAATAGCTCAGGGACAAACGCGACAAATTGACCCTGTAGTCAATTATTTTAAACACCTACAGATGTATGTATCTGTCGCATATTCGCAAACTGTAACGCAAGCACAAAAACACCCTTTAACCGTGCTCAGTACGCGGCTTTGCGGGTTATTTTGCGACATCCAACTAGTCGTAAGCGAATTGGCCGCTTTTTTTTTTGATTTTTCTCCTAATCTGCCAATGGCGCATGTTTGACGGGCTGCAACCCTATTGCTGCGACAAGCGGTCACAGGGTGACTTGTAGTTTTGACTTCGTTTCGCTCCAGAACCGGTTGAAGGCCTTCGGGTTCGTCTGCAAAATGCTTCGCCCCGCCCGGGATCCGGCGGGTTGGCGCTCCACAGCCGCCCCAGCGCACCATCCGAAGTGTGTTGGCTTCTACAAAGACAAAAGGTCACCGCAGGAGAAATAGTCGTGCACATTGGTGTTCCTCTCGAGACGCAGACCGGTGAGACAAGGGTCGCTGCGACCCCCGAAACCATCAAGAAACTGATTGGCCAGGGCCATCAGGTCACCGTTCAACGGGGGGCAGGGCTCAACGCCGCCATTCCGGACAGTGCCTATGAAGCCGTGGGTGCTTCCCTTGGGAGCGCCGCCGATGCCTACGGCGCCCAATTGGTACTCAAAGTGGTCGCCCCCAACGACCAGGAACTGGCCCTGATCAACAGCGGCAGCCTTCTGGTGGGCATGCTCAACCCCTTCAACGGTGAACTGATCGGCAAGATGGCCGAACGCGGCATTACCGCCTTCGCCCTGGAAGCCGCGCCGCGAACCTCGCGGGCGCAGAGCCTGGACGTGCTGTCGTCGCAGGCCAACATCGCCGGCTACAAGGCCGTGTTGCTGGCAGCCCATCACTACCCACGCTTCATGCCAATGCTGATGACCGCTGCCGGTACCGTTAAGGCCGCCCGAGTGCTGGTACTGGGCGCCGGCGTTGCCGGCTTGCAGGCCATCGCCACAGCCAAGCGCCTGGGTGCGGTGATCGAAGCATCCGACGTTCGCCCGGCAGTGAAAGAGCAGATCGAATCACTGGGTGCAAAATTCATCGACGTGCCATACGAGACCGACGAGGAGCGAGAATGCGCCGAAGGTGTTGGCGGCTATGCCCGACCAATGCCGGCCAGTTGGATGCAGCGCCAGGCGCAGGCCGTGCACGAGCGCGCCAAGCAGGCGGATATCGTCATCACCACCGCACTGATCCCCGGGCGCAAGGCGCCGACCCTGCTAAGCGCCGAAACCGTGGCGCAGATGAAGCCGGGCTCGGTGGTCATCGACCTGGCTGCAGCCCAAGGCGGCAACTGCCCGCTGACCGTCGCAGACCAGGTGGTGCAGGAGAATGGCGTGATCATCGTCGGCCCGACCAACCTGCCGGCCCAGGTGAGTGCCGATGCCTCGGCACTGTACGCACGCAACCTGCTGGACTTCATGAAGCTGCTGTTCGACAAGGATGGCGCGCTGATCATCAACCTCGAAGACGACATCGTCGCGGCCTGCCTGATGTGCCGTGATGGTCAGGTCGTCCGCAAAAACGGCTAAGGAGCACGACAATGGAAGACATGCTGATTTCCCACGGCATCTATAACCTGATCATTTTCGTGCTGGCCATCTATGTGGGCTACCACGTGGTGTGGAACGTCACCCCGGCGCTGCACACCCCACTGATGGCGGTCACCAATGCCATCTCGGCAATCGTCATCGTCGGCGCCATGCTGGCCGCGGCCCTGACCGTGACCCCGGCCGGCAAGCTGATGGGCACCCTGGCCGTGGCCCTTGCCGCAGTCAACGTGTTCGGTGGCTTCCTGGTCACCCGCCGCATGCTTGAAATGTTCAAGAAGAAAACCAAGAACGAGGCGAAGAAGTAAGCATGAGCATGAATCTGGTAACGCTCCTCTACCTCGTCGCCTCGGTGTGCTTCATCCAGGCGCTCAAGGGCCTGTCGCACCCGACTACCTCGCGGCGCGGCAATCTGTTCGGCATGATCGGCATGGGGCTCGCCATCCTCACTACGGTTGGCCTCATTTATAAGCTTGGGGCTGAACTTGCCACAGCCGGTATCGGCTATGTCATCGTCGGCCTGCTGGTCGGCGGCACCGCCGGTTCGATCATGGCCAAGCGCGTCGAAATGACCAAAATGCCCGAACTGGTCGCTTTCATGCACAGCATGATCGGCCTGGCCGCGGTGTTCATCGCCATCGCCGCCGTGCTGGAGCCACAGTCGATGGGCATTGTGGCTGCCATCAGCGATCCGATCCCCACCGGTAACCGCCTGGAACTGTTCCTCGGCGCCGCCATTGGTGCCATTACCTTCTCCGGTTCGGTGATCGCCTTTGGCAAGCTGTCGGGCAAGTACAAGTTCCGCCTGTTCCAGGGCGCACCGGTACAGTTCGCGGGCCAGCACAAACTGAACCTGATCCTTGGCCTGACCACCATCGCCCTGGGCCTGCTGTTCACTTTCACTGGCCACTACAGTGCCTTCACCCTGATGCTGGTCCTGGCCTTCATCATGGGTGTGCTGATCATTATTCCGATCGGCGGCGCCGACATGCCAGTGGTGGTGTCGATGCTCAACAGCTACTCGGGCTGGGCAGCGGCCGGCATCGGCTTCTCGCTGAACAACTCGATGCTGATCATCGCCGGTTCCCTGGTAGGTTCGTCCGGTGCCATCCTCTCGTACATCATGTGCAAGGCGATGAACCGTTCGTTCTTCAACGTCATCCTTGGCGGCTTCGGTGGCGATACCGACACTGGCGCGGCGCAAGGTTCGCAAGAACAGCGGCCGGTGAAGTCCGGTTCGGCTGACGATGCCACCTTCCTGCTCAGCAACGCCGACAGCGTGATCATCGTTCCGGGCTACGGCCTGGCGGTAGCCCGCGCACAACACGCGCTGAAAGAGCTGACCGAGAAGCTGACCCACAACGGCGTGACCGTGAAGTATGCGATTCACCCGGTGGCGGGCCGTATGCCCGGGCACATGAACGTACTGCTGGCCGAGGCTGAAGTGCCGTACGATCAGGTATTCGAAATGGAAGACATCAACGCCGAGTTCGGCCAGGCCGACGTGGTGCTGGTGCTGGGCGCCAACGACGTGGTCAACCCGGCGGCGAAGAACGATCCCAAGTCGCCAATCGCCGGCATGCCGATCCTCGAAGCGTTCAAGGCCAAGACCATCATCGTCAACAAGCGCTCGATGGCCAGCGGCTATGCCGGCCTGGACAACGAACTGTTCTATCTGGACAAGACCATGATGGTGTTCGGTGACGCCAAGAAGGTCATCGAGGACATGGTCAAGGCGGTGGAGTGACACCAGCCGCTGCAAACCAGCTGATATAAAGGAAGCCCCGGTCAGAATCTGCCGGGGCTTTTCTTTTATTGATCCGGATCAACGGCTCAAATACAAGGCTTCTCATACGACCATGGTCGTGGGACGGCAATGGGCGAAATCTCTAGACTGCGCTGCAGTAGTTTCAGTAGCCCGAGATAACAATCCATGTACCGTGATCGTATCCGCTTGTCCTCCCTGCACAGCAAGGTAATGAGTGCGGCTGATGCCGCTGGTCTGATCGAGGACGGCATGACTGTCGGCATGAGCGGCTTCACCCGCGCCGGCGAAGCCAAGGCCGTACCGCATGCATTGGCCGAACGTGCCAAGCAATCGCCACTGAAAATCAGCCTGATGACCGGCGCCAGCCTGGGCAATGACCTGGACAAACAACTGACCGAGGCCGGTGTGTTGGCCCGCCGCATGCCGTTCCAGGTCGACAGCACCCTGCGCAAAGCCATCAATGACGGCCAGGTGATGTTCATTGACCAGCACCTGTCGGAAACCGTCGAGCAACTGCGCAACCAGCAGCTGAAGCTGCCGGACATCGCGGTCATCGAAGCCGTGGCCATCACCGAGCAAGGCCACATCGTGCCAACCACTTCGGTGGGCAACTCGGCCAGCTTCGCGATCTTCGCCAAGCAGGTGATTGTGGAGATCAACCTCTCGCACAACACCAACCTCGAAGGCCTGCACGACATCTATATCCCAACCTACCGCCCGACTCGCACGCCAATCCCGCTGGTCAAGGTAGACGACCGTATCGGCAGCACCGCGATCCCGATCGATCCGGCCAAGATCGTCGGTATCGTCATCAGCGACCAGCCGGACTCGCCGTCCACTGTGCTGCCGCCAGATGATGAAACACAGGGCATCGCCGACCACCTGATCAACTTCCTCAAGAAGGAAGTGGATGCAGGCCGTATGACCAACAAGCTCGGCCCACTGCAAGCCGGCATTGGCAGCATTGCCAATGCGGTGATGTGCGGCCTGATCGAGTCGCCGTTCGAAGAACTGACCATGTACTCCGAAGTGCTGCAGGACTCCACCTTCGACCTGATCGATGCCGGCAAGCTTAGCTTCGCATCCGGCAGCTCGATCACCCTGTCGACGCGCCGCAATGCCGATGTGTTCGGCAACCTGGAGCGCTACAAGGACAAGCTGGTGCTACGCCCGCAGGAAATCTCCAACCACCCGGAAGTGGTACGTCGCCTGGGCATCATCGGTATCAACACCGCACTGGAGTTCGATATCTACGGCAACGTCAACTCCACCCACGTCTGTGGCACCAGGATGATGAACGGCATCGGTGGCTCCGGCGACTTCGCCCGTAACGCCCACCTGGCGGTGTTCGTCACCAAGTCGATTGCCAAAGGCGGGGCGATTTCCAGCGTGGTGCCAATGGTCAGCCATGTCGACCACACCGAGCACGACGTGGACATCCTGGTCACCGAGCAGGGCTTGGCGGACCTGCGTGGCCTGGCGCCGCGCGAACGGGCGCGAGCGATTATCGACAACTGTGTGCACCCAGACTACCGCGCTGCGCTGAACGACTACTTCGACCGCGCCTGCCAGCGTGGCGGCCATACCCCGCACATCCTGCGCGAAGCCCTGAGCTGGCACGAAAACCTGGAAGAAACCGGGCGCATGCTGGCCAGCTGATCCGGATGTGGTACGGAACGGCGGCCCTGCTTCCGCTGTTCCGGCCTCTTCGCGGGCTTGCCCGCGAATGGGCCATAACAGTCAAACCCTTCTATCACGACGCCACTCCTCTACTAGCAGCATAATCTGTACTACTGTACTGGTTCTTTCAGACCTTCCCGACTGACAAATCCCCTTCTTCGAATCAAAACGCACCAAATAAGTGCGGACCAGTACAGTTACGCCTATTTCGAGTGCAACAGTAGGGTTACACAGTTAACTGAGCAATCGTCTTTCCACTGAACTGTATCTACTGTTATGGACGACAGAGGAGGATCATTGGCATCAGTTAAATCACTACCTAATGCCGCCATAAGCGGAAGGATGAAGCATCATGGAACGTACCCTCAGTTCCGGTCTGGTTTTTGAAAGCAACGCCCAGCAATCCAACACTTCGCTGCCACTGCGCGCATTGTCGACCCTGCTGCTGTGGCAGCGCCGTATGACCAGCCGTCGTCAACTGGCTCGCCTGGACTCCCGCCTGCTGGCAGACGCCGGTATCAGCGAGTCGCAGCGTTACGAAGAGCTGAGCAAGCCTTTCTGGCGCTAAGCTCCCGGCTTGCCGGCTTCGCCGGCACCGTGAATTCCTCAAACCCGTTGCAGGTGACTGCAGCGGGTTTTTTATTGCCCGAGAGACGCGCAGTCGCGTGCTTCAGATTGCGACCAGTACAGTTTTACAAAAATTAAAATTCGCCTTAACAGTTGTCTGGCACAGCAGTCGTTGTCATCTCTACGCAGCACTGCGTGATACGCTTGGCCTAACCGTCTGCTAGAACCCGTTGATGAAAACGTACCGTGACGAGCCCTGCAAACGTCCGATACAGCAGAACCAACCTGACCTACCCAGGAGTCCACATCATGAACCGTAAACACCTGCTTGGCGCCGCCCTGCTGCTTGGCCTGGCTGGCACTGCCAATGCCACCAGTTTCGTTGTCACCACCGACGCGGTAGTGGGCGCCGTTGCTGCCTCCACCGACGCCACATCCGACGTGAGCTCTTCCTTCCGCGACGACAAGATTGTCCAGGCAGCCCGCGATGACGCAGCCAGCTTCGTCGGCACTCAGGGCGCTATCCGCGGCGCCCGACTGGAAAGCGCCTTTGTGCACATCCGTTCGAACATGCCGGCCCTGCAAGCCAGCGATGCACAGCTGGCCCAGGCCATCCTGGCACTCTGATACGCGCCATGCACAACAGGTGCGTTGGCTTCGGCCCTCGCACCTGAGGTAGGCTTCGCCGTTCATTTTTCCAGCCTTCAAGAAAGCTCATGCGTTATCTGTTGCCATTGCTGTTCGCCGCCGCAGGCATGGCCAGCGCCCATGCCATGGATACCACCACACAAAGCCTGGTCATCACCGGCTATGTCACCAGCCAGGTCACAGTCGCACCATTCGATCGCAAACTGCTTACACAGGCCCGCGACGATGCCGCCGCATTCGTTGCCAGCGACGGGCTGATCCGTGGTGCACGCCTGGAAGCCGCCCTGGAATCATTACGCCACAATTGCGCACGGCACGCCGTCGGCGATCTGGAACTGGCGCAGGCAATTCTCGTCCAATAACTACATCTGACTCCCTGTATTTTTCGGAGATGCTCCATGCGCAAACCGCTGATTGCCGCTTCCCTCGGCATGCTGCTGCTGGCCGACCTGGCCCAGGCACAGACCCTGGTGGCCACCAGCAACATCATCGTGCGTGCCTTTGGCCGTTCGATCGACTTCACCTCAGACACCACCACCTCGATCCGCGACTCCAAAGTGGTGCGCGAAGCCCACGACGACGCTGCAAGCTTCGTCGCCAGCAACGGTGACATCCGCGGCGTACAACTCGAGGCGGCCTTCAATACCCTGCGCGAGCGAGTACCGGAAGCGCGCGGCGCCAGCGACCAGGTATTGGCTGAAGCCATACTCGCACTGTGAAGCGCGTGCGTGCCTGGCTGCTTGGCTGCGCCCTGACGCTGCTCGGCACGCCCGCCTTGGCCGACCTGCAGCTTGAGCTGCAGGCGTCCGGCCTCGACCCACAACAAACAAAAGCCTCCCAAGCCCTGCTCGACGAAGCCATGGGCAAGCTGCCACCGCGCTTCAAGCAACAGCTGGACCGCCGCGTGCGGGTCAGCTGGAGCGACAACATGCCTGCCGACGCCTATGGGCAGGCATCACTGATATCCACCCTCGAGCTCAACCGCCGCTTGCTGCCCAGCCTCGCCGATGGCAGCGCCGCCGCCGAGCGCACCGACCGCCCACATGGCACGGTGCGTGAAGAGCTGCTGGCCACCGTGCTGCACGAGCTCACCCATCTCTACGACCGTGCCCGCCTGTGGCCCAGCGCCGAGAATGCGCTGATTGCACGCTGCAAACGCCAGCAAGGCACGCTGGGCAAGGTCGGCCTGCCGGAAGAATGCCGCGGGCAGGCCGAGCGCCGCTTCACCCTGAGCGACGACCCACGCCTGCTCGACCTGGCCGGGTGGCAGCAGTACGTGGGCCGACGAGGCGAGCGCGAACAGCACAATGGCCAATTCGTGCGCAGCCCCGACAGCTATGAGTTGAGCAGCCCCAAGGAATACATCGCGGTCAACATGGAGTATTTCCTCCTCGACCCGAGCTACAGCTGCCGTCGCCCGGCGCTGTATCAGTACCTTCGCGAACACTTCGGCTGGGCACCCCAACAGGACACCTGTGCCAAGGGCCTGCCATTCATCAATGCCGGCAGCGACTTCGCCCGCCAGCCCCTAGGTGAAATAGACCCGGAAAGGGTCTACGAAGTGGACTATCTGCTGGCTGAAGCCAATCAGAACCTGGTCAGCCGCTGGGGGCACAGCATGCTGCGCCTGGTGATCTGCAAGCCGGGCCGCCCACGCGGACCAGACTGCCGCCTGGACCTCGATCAAAGCCTGGTGCTGTCGTACCGCGCCTTCGTCAACGACGTGCAACTGTCCAGCTGGGACGGCCTTGTCGGCAACTACCCGTCGAGGCTATTCGTGCTGCCGCTGGGCCAGGTGATCGACGAATACACCAAGACCGAGCTGCGCAGCCTGGCCTCGGTGCCCTTGAAGCTCAACCGCGACGAAATCGAGAACCTGGTGCGCCAGGCCGCCGAGATGCACTGGAGCTATGACGGCAACTACTGGTTCCTGTCCAACAACTGTGCCGTGGAGTCGTTGAAGCTGCTGCGCAGCGGCACCGCCAATCCACGCCTCAACGACCTGGACAGCATCATGCCCAACGGTTTGCTGGCCGTGCTCAAGGGCAGGGGGTTGGCAGACACCAGCGTGCTTGATAACCCGCGCGAAGCGTTACGCCTGGGCTACCGCTTCGATTCTTACCGCGACCGGTACCAGGCCATGTTCGAGGTGCTGAGAAAGCAGTTACCAATCAAGCAAGCTCTGGTTGAAGACTGGCTGGCCCTCAATGCCGAGCAGCGCCGTAGCTGGTTCGCCAAGGCTGACCTGCGCACCAGCGCGGCACTGCTTCTGCTTGAACAGGCCAGCCTGCGCCGGCAGCTTCTGCTGGCCCAGGACGAGGTCAAGCAGCGTTACCTGAATGCCGCAGCCTTGAAGGATGGCAGCATCAACAAAGCCGATGCCACGCTCAAGCAAATGCTTGCCAACAGCGGTTTTCTCAGCCGCCCGGCAGAGTTGCTCGATTCCAAAGGCTACGGGCTGCCGCAGCCAGAAGAGCGCAAGCACCTGGAGCAGGTGAGCAGAGAGCGCCAGGCACAGCTGTTGCGCTTGAGCACCAGCCTGGACAAAGAGGTGAGGGCGCTGCTGGAGCCGTCGCGAGCCAAGGAAATCGCAGCGGTCGAGGCCAACGTGAAGCAGATCGGCGAGCACTTGCGGGCGTTGCACAAGGCTGCTGGTGGCCTGCAGTTGTGATGTATGAAGGGCTGGCCCTTTCGCGGGCGAGCCCGCGCCTACAGGCGCTCCTCATCTTCCGAGGGCAAATCCTCATCCAGTTGCAGCCAAGGCAACCGGCTGCCTGCCCAGATATGTCGGTTGGCTCGTACCCGCTCAGGGTGATCCAGCGTCGCCACCGTCACATCGATCGTCTGCGGGCTATGCGTGGTCACCAGTGCCACATGCGCCCCACACTGCCCACAGAAGTAGCGGCTGCAACTGGCAGGCGCCACATAGCAGCTCGGCTCGCCCGTTAACCACTGGAACCCAGAACGGGGCAGGGTAAGCCAGGTGACCACCAGTCCACCGCTGACCCGCCTGCAGATCGAACAATGACAGTGGGCAATGTCCGTCAGGTTGCCCTCCAGCCGATAACGCAGGGCTCCACAATGGCAGCCACCTTCGGTTACATCCTGCATCACCTACCTCTCGTCACCTTTGCTTCAGCGAAAGCTGGCTGAAAGCTTGCCCTTTTAGGATAGCGCCCACTACCGGCACAAGACCGGTCAGCCAGGGCACCCGGTCAATACCGCGCCCGGCCCAATCAACAACAACAATGGTGATTCTGATGTATTCCTGTGCCCGCCTTTTCGTAGTCCCCCTCCGCATGCTCCCCGCACAGCGCCCTACGCGCTGATACGCCCGAATCGACTGTCCTTTCGCCGCGCCACGCCTGGAGTATTGCCATGCTGACCTTCCTCGGCTTTGCCATGGTCATCACGTTCATGTACCTGATCATGACCAAGCGCCTTTCGGCCTTGATCGCGCTGATTCTGGTACCGATCCTGTTCGCCCTGTTCGGTGGTTTTTCCGCCAAGATCGGCCCCATGATGCTAGAGGGCATCAGCAAGCTCGCACCTACCGGCGTGATGCTGATGTTCGCCATCCTCTATTTCGCCCTGATGATCGATTCCGGCCTGTTCGACCCGGCCGTTCGCAAGATCCTCAAGCTGGTCAAGGGCGATCCGCTGAAAGTCTCGGTCGGCACCGCTGTACTGGCCCTGGTGGTCTCGCTCGACGGTGACGGTGCCACCACCTACATGATCTGCTGCGCCGCCATGCTGCCGATGTACAGCCGCCTGGGCATGAGCCCGCGGATCATGGCCGGCCTGATCATCCTTGCCGGCGGCGTGATGAACATGACCCCATGGGGTGGGCCGACCGCGCGTGCTGCCAGCGCCCTGCACGTAGACCCGTCAGACATCTTCGTACCGATGATCCCGGCCATGTTGTTCGGTGTACTGGCGATCCTGGCCATTGCCTACATGTATGGCAAGCGTGAGCGTGCCCGCCTGGGCGAACTGCATCTGCCTACCGACGACATCGACCACAGCGAAATCACCGTCTCGCAGTACCCGGACGCACGCCGGCCCAAGCTGCTGTACTTCAACGGTGCCCTGACCGCTGCCCTGATGGTCGCGCTGATCGCCGGCCTGCTGCCGCTGCCAGTGCTGTTCATGATTGCCTTCAGTATCGCCATGATCGTCAACTACCCGTGCCTGCAACAGCAGAAGGACCGCATCGCCGCCCACGCCGGCAGCGTACTGGCCGTGACCGGGCTGATCTTCGCCGCCGGCATCTTCACCGGCATCCTGTCCGGCACCGGCATGGTCGACGCCATGTCCAAGAGCCTGCTGGCGGTCATCCCCGAAGCGCTGGGCCCATACCTGGCCGTAATCACCGCGATCGTGAGCATGCCGTTCACGTTCTTCATGTCCAACGATGCGTTCTACTACGGCGTGCTGCCGGTGCTGGCCGAAGCCGCCAGCCACTATGGCATCACCCCGGTGGAAATGGCCCGTGCGTCGATCGTCGGGCAGCCGGTACACCTGCTCAGCCCGCTGGTACCCTCCACCTACCTGCTGGTAGCCCTGGCCGGTATCGAGTTCGGCGATCATCAGCGCTTCACGCTCAAGTGGGCAGTGCTGGTATGCCTGTGCATAATGCTCGGCGCACTGCTGATGGGGATTTTCCCGCTGTTCAGTAGTCTTTAATACATCCGTATCACGTACGCGACGCGCCCTGACCGGGGCGCGTTGCCATTACCGCTCGAAGGAAAATACATGGAATGGCTGACCAGCCCGGAAATCTGGGTTGCCTTTTTCACCCTTACCGCGCTTGAGATCGTCCTCGGTATCGACAACATCATCATGATCTCGATTCTGGTCAGCCGCATGCCCAAGCACATGCAGCCACGCACCCGGATCTTCGGCCTGGCCCTGGCCATGGTCACCCGTATCATGCTGCTGCTGTCGATTACCTGGGTCATGCGCCTCACCGCCGACCTGTTCGTGGTCTTTGGCCAAGGCATCTCCGGGCGTGACCTGATCCTGTTCTTCGGTGGCCTGTTCCTGCTGTGGAAGAGCTCGCAAGAGATCTACCACGGTCTGGAAGGCGAGGACGAGAACGTAGAGGAGCCCAAAGGCGCAGGTGGCAAGTTCTTCTACACCATCATCCAGATCGCCATCATCGACATCGTGTTCTCGCTGGACTCGGTGATCACCGCTGTGGGCATGGTTTCCCACGTACCGGTGATGATCGCCGCCATCGTTGTGGCCGTGCTGGTGATGATGCTGTGCGCCGGCGCCATCAGCAATTTCATCGACAAGCACCCGTCGCTGAAGATGCTCGCGCTGTCGTTCCTGATCGTGGTCGGTACTGTACTGATCGCTGAAGCGTTCGAAGTGCATGTGCCGAAGGGCTATGTCTACTTCGCCATGGCCTTCTCGCTGGCGGTGGAAGCCATCAACATCCGCATGCGCACCGCCATGGCCCGCAAGGATGGCAAGGATCATGAACCGGTGAAACTGCGCAAGGACATTCCGGGTCAATAAGGCCAAGGAAGTGCAGCACAACAAGGGCCCTTCGCAGGGCCCTTTTTAATGCCTTTTTTCTGTGCGTTTTTTCCTGCGCGTTGTCACTGTGGTGGCTTGCCCGCGAAGCAGCCCCCACGGGCAGTCATTCGTTTCAAGATCTGTTTCAAATAAATGACTGCCATGCGAAGCTGGCGACAGCTGGGCAAAACAGCTAAAGCTTTGAGTGAGCACCGAAAATTCTTCAAACGCTCACGTTTCTTTTCTTGGCCCGATGGGCCTATGCAACAGGGGGCCTTCGCCATGCTGACCCTGCTCAACCTGCTCTCGGCCGTAACGCTTCTGGTCTGGGGTACCCACATTGTGCGCACCGGTATCCTCCGGGTATTCGGCTCGAACCTGCGACGCATCATCAGCCAGAACATGGACAAGCGCCCGCTGGCATTCATCGCCGGTATTCTGGTCACGGCCATGGTTCAAAGCAGCAACGCTACGGCCATGCTGGTCACCTCGTTCGTCGGCCAAGGCCTGATGGCCATGACCCCGGCGTTGGCGATCATGCTGGGTGCCGATGTGGGTACCGCACTGATGGCCCGGGTACTGACCTTCGACCTGTCCTGGCTGTCGCCACTGCTGATCTTCCTTGGCGTGATCTTCTTCCTTTCGCGCAAGCAGACACGGGCCGGCCAACTGGGCCGAGTGGGCATCGGGCTTGGCCTGATCATCCTGGCACTCGAACTTATCGTGCAGGCAGCTGCGCCGATCACCCAAGCCCAAGGCGTGAAAGTGCTGTTTGCCTCACTGACCGGCGACATCATGCTCGACGCTCTGGTCGGGGCAATGTTCGCCATGATTTCCTATTCCAGCCTGGCCGCCGTTCTGCTCACAGCGACACTGGCCGGCGCCGAACTGATCAGCCTGCCGGTCGCCATCGGGCTGGTGGTCGGCGCCAACATCGGCAGCGGGCTGCTGGCCTTCATCAGTACCAGCATGCAGAACGCCGCCGGGCGTCGGGTGGCCTTGGGCAGCCTGCTGTACAAGCTGATAGGCCTGGTGCTGATCATCCCTGTGCTGCACCCGCTGGTGGCATGGATGGACTCGCTGAGTTTCAGCCCTCAGGAACTGGTCATCGGCTTTCACCTGCTCTACAACACGCTGCGCTGTCTGATCATGCTGCCCACGGTCAAACCGATGGGTCGGCTGTGCAACGCCCTGCTACCTGAACGGGAAATCGGCAATGGTCAGGTGCGCCCGCGCCACCTTGACGCCTCGGCCCTGGAAACGCCCAGCCTGGCCCTGGCCAACGCCGCCCGCGAGACCTTGCGCCTGGGGGACATCGTCGACAGCCTGCTCGAAGCCATGCTTGGAGCCCTGCGTGGCACCCAGACCGCCATGCCACAGCAAGTTCGCGCCTTGGGCGAAGACGCCGAAGCCCTGTACAGCGCAATCAAGCTGTACCTGGCGCAGATGTCACGGGAAGACCTCAGCGAACAGGACAACCGCCGCTGGGCCGAAATCATCGAGCTGTCAATTAACCTCAAACTCGCCTGTGACCTGATCGAACGCATGCTGCGCAAGGTCCAGCAGCAGAAAACCAGCCAGCGACGGGAGTTTTCCCAGGTAGGCCTGGAAGAGCTGACCGGCCTGCAGGAGCAATTGCTGGCCAACCTGCGCCTGGGCCTATCGGTGTTCCTCAGTGCCGACCCGGAAAGCGCCCGCTTGCTGCTGCGGGAAAAACGCCGGTTCCGTGCCCAGGAACGGCGCCTCGCCCACGCCCATGTCAGCCGCCTGCAGCGCAAGGTCGTGCAAAGTATCGAGACCAGTTCGCTACACTTGGAGCTGATCGCCGACATGAAGCGGTTGAACTCTTTGTTCTGTAGCAGTGCCTATGTGGTACTGGGCGGCTCGGACACCGGAGGGCTGATGCTCGACAGTGTGCCCGATGAAGCCCGCCTGCCGTGATTTCTCCTAGCTGAGGACCCTCGCTCGCCCATGCGTTGCCTGATGTTCGTTTGCCTGCTGATCTGCAGCCTGCCCTCGTTCGCCCTCGACCGCTCGCGGGTTGAAGGCTACCTGTTGCCCAATGGTCTGCAGGTCACCCTGAAAGACGGCTACGAACGTGACCATGTGGCGATTCGTCTGGTGGTCGGCGTGGGCCTGGATGATTTCGACTGCGAGCAGAAAGAGCTGCCACACCTGCTTGAGCACCTGCTGTTCAGTGGCATCGACGAAACAGGCGAAGGCGGGCTGGAAGAGCGCCTGCAAGCGCTCGGCGGAGAGTGGAACGCCTATACCAGCAGTGCCGACACAACCTTTGTCATCGAGGCCCCGGCACGCAACCAGCGCAAGGTCCTCGACCTGCTGTTGGCAGTCATCCGCGATACCACCATCGACGCCAAGGCCCTGGCCACCGCCAAGCGCATCATAGAGCGCGAGGACGGCGGCCACTATGGCCATCTGCAGCGCTGGCTCGACCGCCAGGACATCGGCCACCCCGCCAGCGACCAGTTGGCCACCGAGCTGGGGCTGAAATGCCCGGAGCGCTCCAACCTCGACGACATGACCTTGGCGCAAGTTCAGGCGTTGCGTGACCGCTGGTACGCCGCCAACAACATGACCCTGATCATGGTCGGTGGCCTCGACCGCCTGCTTCCGGCCTATCTGGAGCGGTCGTTTGGCGAACTGCCCGCCACTGAACCCGAAGAGCGCCGCAACCTTGAAAGCATCACCCGACAGGCCGAGCAGCGTCGCAACCTGACCCGCGGCTGGCTGGGTGATGGCGTCAAATTGCACTGGCTGTTCATCGAGCCGGTGCTGGACAACGACCACCAAGCCACCCTCGACCTGCTGTCCCGCTACCTGGACTGGGCGCTGTACGACCAGCTGCGCCTGCGCAACGAGCTGTCCTACGGCCCCTCCGTGCAGCGTGAGAGCTTTGGCGACACCGGCCTGCTCAGCCTCAATGCGGACCTTGAGCGCGATGACATCGACAAGGCTGTCAAGGTGATGCAGGCCCTGTTCGACCACCTGCGCAAGGAAGGCCTGGACCCGGACACCTTCGCCCGCATCAAGGAAGCCAGCATCGCCAAGGAAAGCTGGAGCACCCAAGGCAACAGCGCCTTGGCCGACTACTACTGGGGGGCGCTGAACGACTATACCGACGGGCGCTTTGCCAACCCGATGCGCAAGCTGCGCCAGGTCAGCCTGGAACAGGCCAACGAGGCATTGAAGGATCTGCTCAAGGAAGATGGCTATGTGCGCATCGAAAAGCCGTTGCTAGGCTATGACGAGCTTTACGGGCTGATGGCCTTGCTTGTGGGGCTGGGCCTGGCGGCGGGGCTGTTGCGCTGGCGGCGGCATGGACCTGAACGGCCCAGTGGTGCTACACGGCAGCGGTAAATCGGCGGTATCCTTTTGCCAGTACCGACCCTTTCGCGGGCTTGCCCGCGAAGAGGCTGGCACAGCCACCTCACTTTTCTGTCGTAGCCCCCAATGCCCCAAATCCCCCATATCGTCCAGCGCATCATCGAACTCCTCAAGCGCTACCCGGGCATCATTGCGCTCGGCGGTTTCCTCTCCGGTATCGGCAGCTTCATCCTGGTCGACCGCCAGGCTGGCCTGGCCAGCTGGGTCGCCGTGCTCATGCTGGTCAGCTGGGTCTGGCTGATGCTGGAGAACACCCTCACCGGGCTGTTCGCGCGCACTTTCAACCGCGAGATTCCTCAGCCGCTGCTGCGCTACGCAACGCAGATGATCCACCAGGAAACGCTGTTCTTCGTGCTGCCGTTCTTTTTCATCACCACCACCTGGAACAGCGGTCAGCTGGTCTTCACCGGCTTGCTCGGCGCCGCCGGCCTGGTTTCGATCACCGACCCGCTGTACTACAAGTGGCTGGCACCACGGCGCTGGCTGTTCCTGGCGCTGCATACCCTGACGTTGTTCGCCGCTCTGCTGACCGCGCTACCGATCATCCTGCACCTGACCACCGCACAAAGCTTCAAGCTGGCCCTGATCGCGGCCATGGCTCTGTCATTCCCCAGCCTGGCCAGTAGCTTCCCGATCAGCAACTGGCGCCGCGCCGTGGCACTGGTGCTGGTTACCCTGTCGGTCGGTGCCGGCGGCTGGCTGCTGCGCTCCTGGGTACCGCCGGCAACCCTGTGGATGACCGAGGTGGCGGTGAGTACCGAAGTCATGAACCGCCAACCGGGCGACTCGCTGGACGAAATTGCCGCCAGCCGCATCCGCAGCAGTGGCCTGTATGCCTACACCGCCATCAACGCGCCACGCGGCCTGAACGAGCGGATCTACCACGTTTGGCAGAAGGACGGCCAAGAGGTCGACCGCATTGCCCTGGACATCCACGGCGGGCGCAAGGAAGGCTATCGTGCCTGGACCCACAAGCAGAACTTCCCACCCAACCCGGTAGGCAAGTGGCAGGTGAGGGTGCTGACCGAGGATGGACAAGTGATTGGCGTGCTGCGCTTCAAGGTGGTCAATGATGCCCCCGCGGGTAGTTGACCCCCTGCCTTGCGCAGCACAAGGCGGCTGCAGGTCACTGTTGCCAAGCGTACACACAGCACATAATCACCAAACAGCCCATGCCCCCTGCGCTATGATCAGCCCCTAAGCCTTAGCGCCGAGTCAATTGCATGGAGCCTATGACCAACCCCAGCGCCACCCTGGACACCAGCAGCCAACCGGCCTGCCTGCGTATTACCGGTGACTGGACCCTGGCACACTACGCCAACCTCAAGCGCGAGAGCGAGCGCCTGCGCTCGCATTGCCCTGCCGACACCGTCGCCGACCTCAGCCAGCTGGGCCGCCTGGACACTGCCGGCGCTTCGCTGCTGGCCGAACTGCTAGGCTCCGAGCGCCTGTCGCACTGCACCCACGCGCTGCCTGAAGCCAGCCAGGCGCTGCTGAAAAACGTCTACTGCTCGGTCCAGGATTACTGCATCCCGGTCAAGGAGCCCGAGCGCAATGTGCTGTTGCTGCTGCTGGAGCGTATCGGCCGCGCCGTCGGCACGCTGTGGCAGGACAGCATGCAGCTGCTTGGTTTCGTCGGTGTGATTCTGGAAACCTTGCTGCGCCGCGCCTTCCAGCCACATCGCTGGCGCTTCACTCCTGTGGTGGCACATATTGAGCAGACCGGGCTGGACGCCGCGCCCATCGTTGCGTTGCTGACCTTTCTGGTAGGCGCCGTAGTCGCTTTTCTCGGTGCCACGGTGCTGGCCGACTTCGGCGCGACCATTTTCACCGTCGACCTGGTTGCGTTCTCGTTCCTGCGCGAGTTCGCCGTGCTGCTGACAGCCATTCTCATGGCCGGCCGCACTGCCAGCGCGTTCACCGCGCAGATCGGCTCGATGAAGGCCAACGAAGAAATTGACGCCATCCGCACGCTGGGCCTCAACCCCATGGAGCTGCTGGTGGTGCCGCGGGTACTGGCCCTGCTGATTTCGCTGCCGTTGCTCACCTTTGTCGCCATGATCTGCGGCATCGTTGGCGGGGCGGTGGTATGCGCCCTGACACTGGATATTTCGCCGGCCATGTTCCTGTCGCTGCTGCAAAGCGACATTGGCGTGCAGCACTTCCTGGTAGGCCTGGCCAAGGCACCGTTCTTTGCCTTCCTGATCGCCGCCATCGGCTGCCTGGAAGGCTTCAAGGTCAGCGGCAGCGCCGAGTCGGTGGGGGCTCACACCACCTCGGCAGTGGTGCAGTCGATTTTTGTGGTCATCGTGCTGGATGCGGTGGCAGCGCTGTTCTTCATGGAGATGGGCTGGTGAGTGGCCAGAATTGCGTAATCGAAGCCCGCGGCATCTGCAACCGCTTCGGCCGCCAGGTGGTGCATGAAAACCTTGATCTTGACCTGTACCGCGGCGAAATCCTCGCCGTGGTAGGCGGTTCAGGCAGCGGCAAATCGGTGCTTCTGCGCAGCATCATTGGCCTGCGCCGGCCCAATGAAGGGCAGATCAAGGTGCTCGGCCAGGACCTGACCGACCTGCGCGAAGAACAGCGTTCACTGGTCGAACGGCGCTTTGGCGTGCTGTTCCAGAAGGGGGCGCTGTTCTCTTCGCTGACGGTGACCGAAAACGTGGCCTTGCCGCTGATCGAGCACGCTGGGCTGTCTCGTAGCGATGCCGAGCACCTGGCCGGGGTGAAACTGGCCCTTGCCGGGTTGCCGATCTCGGCTGCCGACAAGTACCCGGCCTCGTTGTCGGGGGGCATGATCAAGCGCGCAGCGCTGGCCCGCGCCTTGGCCCTGGACCCGGACATCCTGTTCCTCGACGAACCCACGGCTGGCCTGGACCCGATCGGTGCCGCGGCATTTGACCAGTTGATCCTTACCCTGCGCGATGCGCTGGGCCTGTCGGTGTTCCTGATCACCCACGACCTCGACACCCTGTACACCATCACCGACCGCATCGCGGTGCTGTCGCAAAAGAAGGTCCTGGTGGCCGGCCCGCTGGCCGAGGTCGAGAAGACCAACGACACCTGGATCCAAGAATACTTTCACGGCCCACGCGGGCGCGCAGCCGAACAGGCTGCCACCCGTGCCGGGCAGGAGCGCTGAGCAATGGAAACCCGAGCCCATCACGTCCTCATCGGCCTGGTCACCGTTCTGGTGGTGACAGGGGCCATGCTGTTCGGCCTGTGGCTGGCCAAGTCCAGTGTCGACGACGCCTTCAAGGATTACGAAGTGGTGTTCAACGAAGCCGTGTCCGGCCTTTCTCCCGGCAGCACGGTCCAGTACAACGGCATCAAGGTGGGCGATGTGTCCACCCTGCGTCTGGACCCGAAAGACCCGCGCCGGGTACTGGCACGCGTGCGCCTGAGCGCCGATACCCCCGTGAAGGAAGACACGCAGGCCAAGCTGACCCTGGCCGGCGTCACCGGCAACTCGTTCATCCAGCTCAGCGGCGGCACCCCGCAAAGCCCCGAGCTTAAAGGCAAGGATGGCAAGCTGCCGGTGATCATCGCTTCGCCATCGCCAATCTCGCGTCTGCTCAACGACAGCAGCGACCTGGTGACCAACATCAACATGCTGCTCCATAACGCCAACCAGATGTTCTCCGAGGACAACATAGGCCACCTCAGCAACACGCTGGCCAACCTCGACAAGACCACCGGCGCCTTTGCCGGCCAGCACGGCAGCATCGCCGAGGCCATCGCACAGCTGGTGCAGGTGGGCAAGCAGGCCAGCGCCACCCTGGCCGAAACCCAGGCATTGATGCGCAATGCCAACGGCCTGCTGGATAGCGAAGGCAAACAGGCGATCGGCAGCGCCGAACAGGCCATGCAGTCACTGGCCCAAAGCACGGCAACCATCAATAACCTGCTCCAGAACAACAGCGAGGCTATCGGTGACGGCGCCCAGAGCCTGAACCAGCTTGCCCCGGCCATTCGTGAACTGCGCGAAACCCTGAACGCACTCAAAGGCATTTCCCGGCAACTGGAGGCCGACCCAAGCGGCTATCTGCTTGGCCGCGACAACAACAAGGAGTTCCAGCCATGAATCCGTCGCTGCGCCTGCTGACCCTGGCGGCCTCGCTGAGCCTGGCCAGTGCCTGCTCGATCCTGCCGCAGAGCGAACCTGTGGATCTTTATCGCCTGCCGGTGAACCAGCCCAGCCGCACAGCGCCGCCGCTGGACTGGTCATTGCGCCTGAACAAGCCGCTGGCCAGTGAAGTGTTGGCCGGGCCAAGGATTGCCGTGGTTCCCCAGGGCAATGTGGTGAGCAGCTACAAGGGCGCGCGCTGGAGCGATGCGGCCCCGGTGCTGCTGCGTAACCGCTTGCTCGACGGGTTCCAGCGTGAGGGCCAGGTACAGCGCCTGAGCGCTGACGACAGTAACCTGCAGGCAGACTACGAACTGGCCGGCGAGCTGCAGGCATTTCAGAGTGAATACCGCACGGATGGGGCAGTGGAGGTGGTGATCCGCTATGACGCTCGCTTGGTCCAGGGCCGCAACCAACGCATCCTGGCCAGCAAGCGCTTCGAAATCCGCCAACCGCTGGACGACAAACAGGTATCAGCAGTGGTCGCCGGCTTCGGCCAGGCCAGCGACCAGCTGGTGGGGCAAGTCGTGAACTGGACCATCACCCAGGCCAATCAGGCACAACTGAAGCTTCAGGCAAAGAACCAGTAGCAGACGAAGATCGCCGCGACTACCCCTGAAAACTCGGCCAGCAGTGCGCAACCGACCGCATGGCGCACGCGCTGGATGCCCACGGCACCAAAGTACACGGCCAGTACGTAGAAGGTGGTTTCGGTGCTGCCCTGAATCGTCGCTGCCACCAAGGCAGGGAAACTGTCCACGCCTTGGGTCTGCATGGTCTCGATCAGCATTGCCCGCGCTGCGCTGCCAGAGAACGGCTTGACCAGCGCGGTGGGCAGGCCCTCGACGAAGCGCGTGTCCAGGCCCATCCAGCTAACCGCATGGCGGATACCGTCCAGGGCCAGCTCCAGGGCACCCGAGGCGCGCAGCACACCCACCGCCACCAGCATCGCCACCAGGTAGGGCAGCAGGCTCTTGGCCACATCGAAGCCTTCCGTGGCGCCTTCGACAAAGGCTTCATACACCTTCACCCGTTTCAGGGCGCCCACCACCAGGAACAGCATGATCACGCCAAACAGCGTGAGGTTGCCCAGGAGCGACGACAGGCTGGCCAGCGCGGCGGCCGACAGGGTGCCAAGAAAAGCCATGAAGCCTCCCAGCAGCAAAGCGCCGGGGATGAAGTAGGCAAGCACCACCGGGTCCCACAGACGCAAACGCTGCATCACTGCCACCGACAGCAGACCAACCAGGGTCGAGACGCTGGTCGCTAGCAGGATCGGCAGAAACACCATGGTCGGGTCTGGCGCGCCTTGCTGGGCCCGGTACATGAAGACGGTTACCGGCAGCAGGGTCAGCGACGAGGCGTTGAGCACCAGGAACAGGATCTGCGCGTTGCTCGCGGTGGTGCTGCCGGGGTTCAGCTCCTGCAGCGCGCGCATGGCCTTCAGGCCAATCGGCGTAGCAGCGTTGTCCAGTCCCAGGCCGTTGGCAGCGAAGTTCATGGTGATCAGGCCCAGGGCCGGGTGGCCGGGCGGCACCTCCGGCATCAGGCGGGCGAACAACGGGCCCAGCACCTTGGCCAACCATTCGACGATGCCGGCCTTTTCGGCGATCTTGAGAAACCCCAGCCACAGTGTCAGCGTGCCGAACAGCAACACCATTACTTCGACCGACAGCTTGGCCATTGCGAAGATGCTTTCGACCATTGCCGCGAAGATGCCTGCGTTGCCCCCCACCAGCCATTGGGCCATGGCGGACACCGCCGCCACCAGGAAAAAGCCGAGCCAAAGGCCGTTGAGCATCCGTATGTTCCCCCTGAAAAGTGCCCGAATAATAGCGTATCGCAGCCTGTGACTGGCGATCGCGAGCCTTTGTAGGCGCGGCTCAAGATCTCGCAGATAACAAAAAGCCCCGACAAGTCGGGGCTCTTGGTCAAACAGCCATCAGGCTCAGCGCTTGGCGGTTTCGCCAACCACTACAGCTCCCTGCTTCTCGGCCATCAGCGAGGCGTAGTACTGCTCGCCCTTGACCGCGTCGTACATGCCTTCCCAGCGAGCAATGACCAATGCAGCCAAGGCGTTGCCCACAACGTTCAGTGCAGTACGGGCCATGTCCATGATGCGGTCCACGCCCGCGATGAAGGCCAGGCCTTCCAGCGGAATGCCCACGCTGCCCAAGGTGGCCAGCAGTACCACGAACGATACGCCCGGCACACCCGCGATACCTTTGGAAGTGACCATCAGGGTCAGCACCAGCAGCAGCTGCTGGCTCCACGACAGGTCGATACCGTACAACTGGGCAATGAAGATCGCCGCGATGCTCTGGTACAGGGTCGAACCGTCGAGGTTGAACGAATAGCCGGTCGGTACCACGAACGAGCAGATCGACTTCGGCGCGCCGTACTTCTCCATCTTCTCGATCACCCGCGGCAGCACGGTTTCCGAACTGGAGGTGGAGTAGGCCAGGATCAGCTCATCTTTCATGATGCGCATGATCTTGATCACCGAGAAGCCGAACAGGCGGGCAACCAGGCCCAGTACCATGAAGGCGAAGAAGGCAATGGCGAAGTACACCAGCACCACCAGCTTGGCCAGCGGCAGCAGCGAGCTGAAACCGAAGTTGGCCACGGTCACCGCAATCAGGGCGAACACGCCGATCGGGGCGTAGTTCATGATCATGTGGGTGACCTTGAACATGGTCTCCGAAACAGCCTGGAAGGTACGCACCAGCGGGTCACGCAGCTCTGCCTGCAGGCTCGACAGACCCAGGCCGAACATCACCGAGAAGAAGATGATCGGCAGCATTTCGCCACGCATCAGCGCTGCGAAGATGTTCGACGGAATCAGGTTGAGCAGGGTTTCGATGAACGCGTGCTCATGTTGTACTTCGGCCGCTGTCGCCTGGTACTTGGAGATATCCACAGTGCCCAGGGTGCTCATGTCGATGCCGGCACCCGGATGGAACAGGTTGGCCAGCACCAGGCCTACGACGATGGCGATCGTGGTCACCACTTCGAAGTAGATGATGGTCTTCAGGCCGATGCTGCCCAGTTTCTTCGCGTCGCCAACACCGGCGATGCCCACGATCAGCGACGAAATCACGATCGGGACGACGATCATCTTGATCAGGCGGATGAAGATGTCACCAGCGGGCTGAAGGACGTTGCTGATCCACCATGCCTTTTCTGCACTGAAATGATTCAGTAGCGCGCCGATTGCAACACCCAGGACCAGACCGATGACGATCTGCCAGGCGAGGCTCAGTTTTGCCTTCTTCATGTCTTTACCCTTTGTTTTAGTGGTCATGGCACCTGGCGGAAACACGCGTAACAGAGCCATGGGCAAGGTCACGGGCAATAAAGGCTTCCGTCAGGCGACGTCATGTAAGGACACCGCAGGCGAGCGACAGGGCGCTCTGGCCAGCGAAAAAGGCGGCAACTATTGCGACGGCAAGGGGCGAAAGCTAATGCCTGAAACGCATAGCCCATGCCGTTCATGCATACTGTTTTCGACCTAGCCGGCAGCTTCGCAAGTGCTTGATTTATAACATTCGGAATCCCGAACAAGACCAAACCGCCATATTTCGGCAGATTTGGCGGGACAGATAGGACACGAAAGATGGCCTGTTCGACAATCCGAATGGCGGAAATGCCACTTGTAGCAGCACCAAGAAGGTCGAAAAAAATTTGATGTACGGTCGAGACAAAATGTGTCCCAGGGGAAAAAACGCGCAAGGGAAGCGACGTTTCCTACACGGCTCCTCGGAAGTCAGGTCTGGCAAGGTATCCCTGTGACACCGCCGACCTGAGACTTCCGATTCCGCCTTTCCTGACCCGGCCCATTACTGGAGGCACTCCCTGTACCCCTAGGCCACTCCGGTCCTGTAACAATCAGAGCAGCCCGACCCCTTGGTCATGTGCTACCCCTCCTCGGGGCGGCGCATCATAGAAGGCTGAACTATAGAAAGCTTCAGCTTCTATTACGTGACAGTGAGTGACCTTTCATCCGTACCGGCAACAAATGCTCAGTACCAGTTCGGGTCACGCTTGAGCTGCTCCTGCAGCATTGCCTTCATGCCGTCGTCAGGTTCGCCCAGCCAGCGGTACTGCGCATGACGGGTGGGCGACTTGTCGCTCGGCAAACCTTCGGGCACCTCGACGAGCATCCCGTAGGCATCATCCTTGTCCCAGCTGAACGCCACGATCAGCCGCTTGTAGGTGCAATTGTCCTGTTTTTCGCACAGCGGGCCGACCAGATACTTGTCGCCGTCCTCAGTAACGGCAGACATCTGCTGCTGAGAACTGCCGGTCAGATTGACCACCCAATCGGGCAGGCGTTCCTCGCCTTCGAGGGTGTCCTGCCAGGTTTCCCGGTACTCCGGGTCCGAGCCGAGCAGTTGGTCGACCCGAACCTGGCCGTCATTGGCCGCCATGGCCGCCGCGCTGCCGCCCAGCAGCAGGGCGGCGACCACGGCTGAACGAAGCTTCCTGCTCATCTTCAACCTCGTCCGCGTCCAAAGAAGAAGGAGGCTACAAACAACACCAGGAAGACAATGAACAGGATCTTGGCGATACCTGTAGCAGCGCCCGCGATACCACCGAAGCCCAATACAGCGGCGACAATGGCGATGATGAGGAAAGTGATAGCCCAACTCAGCATGGTAGTTCTCCTTTCTTTTTGCGGAATCGATCCGGCCGCCTGGTCAGAAAACCCAGCGCTCCTGGGGAACAACTTTTTCCACAGTGGCCGGTGAGACAATGGCCTGGCCAGCGGGCTGCCAGTCAGCGGCCTTGACCAAGGTGTTGGCACGAGTTGCCTGAATTTGCGTCAACAGGGCAGTCTGAGCCGCCACCTGCTCAGCCAGACGCGCCGTCTGCAAGCTGTAATAGAAGAGGCCAGCGGCCAAGGTCAGCAGCATCGCCATGCCGAGTGTCAGCATCTGGCGCAAAGGCAGTGCAGCGCTCTGCGAGCGGTTGACGGATTGGCGGTTCATGCTGGCTCCTCCTGCTGTATTTTTTGTTCAAACCTGAACAGGTAATTGCAGCCTGCATGCCAGCCTTTTGATTTAAATAAAATCCTTATAAATCAACTAGTTAGTGATTATTAAAAAACACTGTGAGGACGTATCCTGCACGATGACGCCTGTGTGGTCGTGCGAATTGCACGATCAGCCTTCCACCTTGGTCGCGACTTTCAGCAGGTCAGCATCCACGCCCCGTACGCCGATGATTTGCCGGGCGATCTCCACGGCGATGGTTTTCTGCTCCGCGCTGACCACCTCGCCCGAGAGCCGCACCATGCCTGCTTCGCTGGCCACCTTCAGGTTCAGGCCATCGAGGTTGCGGCTGAAGCGATAACTGCTCTGGATCTTGTCGATGATCCAGCTGTCGCTTGGCTGCGGCCCGATTGGCGCGCCCGCCGGTGTTTCCCGCGCCTTGGCCATGGCGGCGGTATCGAGGCTGACCAGGTTGTTGACCAGGTACACGCCGTCGGTGGTACGCGCTACCACGCCCGCCAACTCCTTGGCTTCGGCACTGTCGACCTTGCCACGCAACGTCACCACACCCTCGCTGCTCTGTACTTCTATAGGTGCCTTTTCGGTGGTACGGCTCCACAACAGCCGAGCACGGATCACCGCCGCCAGGGTCACGTCCTCCAGGCGCTGGGCGTAGGCACGCAGCTCCTGCGGACGCTCCACCAGTTGGGCATTGAGCTGCAGCAGGTTCTCTACCTGTTCGATGCCCCGGGTAGCACGGGCCACGTCCTCGGCCAGCTGCCGCTCGACCTCGTTCTCCACCTCACCGGAAAGCCGCGCCTGCTTGCCGTCCACTTCAACCTTGATGCGAAATGAATCAAGCATGCGGTTCAGTGACAAGGCGGTTTGCAGGGCGCCTTCCAGGCGCGCGTCCTGCACAGGGTCGGCGAATGCCGGGGTAAAGATTGGCAGCAGGGTGGCGGCCAAAACGGCTGTACGCAGGGAAAAGGGCATGACAGCGCCTCCTTCGTGGGCAAAATCTGAAAATCATCGCAACCAATGTGCCAGCGCGTGCCTCTAAGCAAATCATTGAAGAATCACGGCTTGTAGACATCGTTTGGCCACTGGCTAGCATGCAAAGGACAGAATCCTTCAGAATTGACCATGCAACTTGCCCGATTTTTCCCACACTAAATAAAGATCTTTCCCTAAGGAGCACAGGAAATGGAATCAGCCCAGGACAACCAAGGCCGAATTCTGCTGGTGGATGACGAGTCCGCGATCCTGCGCACGTTCCGCTACTGCCTGGAAGACGAGGGCTACAGCGTGGCCACGGCGAACAGCGCCGCCCAGGCAGAAACCCTACTGCAACGCCAGGTGTTCGACCTATGCTTCCTCGATTTGCGCCTGGGTGAAGACAACGGCCTCGACGTGCTGGCACAGATGCGTATCCAGGCCCCGTGGATGCGGGTGGTGATCGTCACCGCGCACTCGGCGATCGACACTGCAGTAGACGCAATCCAGGCCGGCGCTGCAGACTACTTGGTCAAGCCATGCAGCCCCGACCAGTTGCGCCTGGCCACTGCCAAGCAATTGGAGGTGCGCCAGCTTTCTGCACGCCTGGAAGCGCTGGAAGGTGAAATACGCAAACCCAAGGACGGCCTCGACTCCCATAGCCCGGCCATGATGGCGGTGCTTGAAACCGCCCGCCAAGTCGCCATCACTGACGCCAACATCCTCATCCTTGGCGAATCGGGTACCGGCAAGGGCGAGCTGGCACGGGCCATCCATGGTTGGAGCAAGCGTGCACGCAAAGCCTGCGTGACCATCAACTGCCCGTCGCTTAACGCCGAGCTGATGGAAAGCGAGCTATTCGGTCATACCCGCGGCGCCTTCACCGGCGCCAGCGAAAGCACCCTCGGGCGGGTCAGCCAGGCTGACGGGGGCACGCTATTCCTCGACGAGATCGGCGATTTCCCGCTGACCTTGCAGCCCAAACTGTTGCGTTTCATCCAGGACAAGGAATACGAACGCGTCGGCGACCCGGTTACCCGGCGTGCCGATGTACGTATCCTGGCTGCCACCAACCTCAACCTTGAAGAGATGGTGCGCGAAAGCCGCTTTCGCGAAGACCTGCTGTATCGCTTGAACGTGATTACCCTGCACCTGCCCCCGCTGCGCGAGCGCAGTGAAGACATCCTCATCCTGGCCGACCGCTTCCTCGCCCGTTTCGTCAAGGAATACTCCCGGCCCGCCCGCGGTTTCAGTGACGAGGCGCGAACCGCCCTGCTCAACTACCGCTGGCCTGGCAACATTCGTGAACTGCGCAACGTAGTGGAACGGGCCAGCATCATCTGCCCGCAGGAACGCGTGGAGATCAGCCACCTGGGCATGGGTGAACAACCCGCCGGCAGTGCCCCGCGCGTAGGTGCCGCACTTAGCCTGGATGAGCTGGAGCGTGCCCATATCGGTGCCGTACTGGCCGCCAGCGATACCCTCGACCAAGCCGCCAAGACCTTGGGCATCGATGCTTCTACCCTGTACCGCAAGCGCAAGCAGTACAACCTATGAAATGGCCGCCCATGAAGCTGCGTACGCGGCTTTTCCTCAGCATCTCGACGCTCGTCACCGTGGCGTTGCTGGGGCTGCTACTGGGTCTGGTCAGCATGCTGCAGATGGCTACAGTGCAACAGCGACTGGTGCGCGACACCACCCATGCCCTGGAAGTGGGGCTGAAGTTGCGCCAGAACCTGGGCGAACAGCTGATGCTGATTCTCGATGAAGACACCGCCCCGGAAAGCCTGCGGCTGCTGCAGGAAAACTTCCAGGACCTGCTCAACCAAGGGCTGGAGCAAGGCGGTGAGCGCACCGGTTTCAGCAAGGCCAGCAGCAACTACCAGGCCTTCCTCCAGACCTATCGCGACAGCGCCACACCCGCTCGCAGCATGGGTGTCGATCAGCCGCTTGGGGCCGCGTTCAATCAGGTGCGCACCGACCTCATCGATTCTCACAAGCAGGCATTGGACCTGATTACCCGTAGCGAGGAACGCACCCGTGACCGCGCCTTGCTAGTCAGTGGTGTACTCGGCCTGATGGGGTTGGTGGTGTTGGTACTGGGGTTTATCACCGCGCACAACATCGCCCGGCGTTTCGGCCAGCCGATCGAAGCCTTGGCCAAGGCGGCCGACCAGCTAGGCAAGGGCAATTTCGACGTTACGTTGCCGGTTACCCAGGCCGCCGAGCTTAACCAGCTGACCCGCCGTTTTGGTCTGATGGCCGATGCCTTGCGCAAGCACCAGGCCACCAACGTCGACGAGCTGCTGGCCGGCCAGCAGCGTTTACAGGCGGTACTCGACAGCATCGACGACGGCCTGCTGATCATCGACCGTCAGGGCCGCCTCGAGCACCTCAACCCGGTGGCGCAGCGCCAGCTGGGCTGGAACGACAGCCGCTTGGGCAGCAGCCTGGTCGAAGCCCTGCAGCGACCCGAGCTTGAGCAACAACTGCGCCAGGTTCTGCGCGGGGGCAGCCTCGACCGGCCACCGGACGACCTGAACATGGAGGTCGATGAAGAATCACGTCTGCTCACCTACAGCCTGACCCCGGTCAGCCACCCGCAGGGACCAATCCTCGGCGCGGTGATGGTGCTGCACGATGTGACCGAGCAAAGGGCCTTCGAGCGGGTGCGCAGCGAATTCGTGCTGCGTGCCTCCCACGAACTGCGTACCCCGGTGACCGGCATGCACATGGCCTTCGGCCTGCTGCGCGAGCGGGTCAAGTTCCCGCCCGAAGCCCGCGAGAACGACCTGCTGGAAACCATCGGCGAAGAAATGCAGCGTCTTACCCAACTGATCAACGACCTGCTCAACTTCTCCCGTTATCAGAGCGGTTTGCAAAAGCTCGAGCTGGCCCCCTGTGCCATCGACGACCTGCTGGACCACGCGCAATCGCGCTTTGCCGAACAGGCCGCGCACAAGCAGATCGAGTTGATCAAGGAACTGGACCCGCCGCTACCGCGCATCCAGGCCGACGTCGCCCAGTTGGACCGGGTGCTGGACAACCTGCTGCACAACGCCATCCGCCATACCGCCAACGGCGGGCGCATCCGCCTGCATGCCAGACGGCATGCAGAACGGGTGATCATCAGCGTAGAGGACAACGGAGAGGGCATTTCCTATGGGCAACAAGCGCGCATCTTCGAGCCTTTCGTGCAGGTAGGTCGCAAGAAAGGCGGCGCTGGGCTGGGGCTCGCACTGTGCAAGGAAATTGTGCAGCTGCACGGCGGGCGCATGGGCGTGTTTTCACGGCCGGGGCAGGGGACCCAGTTCTACATGGCGTTGCCGGTCTGATCGCTTCGACGCGCCTACACCCGCCGCGGCAGGTGCCCACGAGTCACCAACTCGGCAAACTGCCGGGCGTTCAACGGCCGGGCAAACAACCAGCCCTGGCCATAATTGACCCCCTCGCTGTTCAGCAGCACCGCCTGGTCCTCGAACTCGATTCCTTCGGCAATTACCCGCAGGTGCAAGTCATGGGCCATGCGGATGATATGCGGGGCCACACCGCTACTGGCGGCATCGTGGCCCAGAGCGTCGATGAATGCCTTGTCGATTTTCAGGCAGTCCACTGGCAGGGTTTGCAGGTAGGCCAGGCTGCAATAACCGGTACCAAAGTCGTCGATCAACACCTGGTGCCCCACGGCACGTAGCGCCTGCAGATTGTCACGGGCGACCACCACGTCGATCAGGCCGCGCTCGGTCACCTCGAAGGCAATCTGGCTGGGCGCCACTCGATGCAAGGCCAGCAAGCGCGCCGCCACCCGGCCAATACGTGGCACCATCACATCGCAGGCCGCCAGGTTTATCGATATGTATAGCTTGGGGTGCGAGCGCAGTAGCTGTCCGAGCTGTTCAAGCACACGCTGCAGGACAAAGTCGGTGATCTGGCGAATCTGCCCGGTATTCTCCGCCAGCGGAATGAAAAGGTCCGGGCTGGTCAGGGTGCCGTCCGGGCGGCGCCAGCGCACCAAGGCCTCGGCGCCCACACAGCGCCGGCTGTCGAGCTCGATGATTGGCTGGTAGAGCACCTGCAGCTCTCCACGACGCAAGGCATTCTGCAACTCTGAACTCATCGACCGTCGTTGCAGAATCAACTGCAGTACCAACCAACCGATGCAGCAGGCCGCCAGCACGCTACCGGGGAACAGCAACCAGAGCATGCCGTTCATCTTCAACGGCAGACTGGCCCTCGGGGCAATCAGCACCAACTGGTAATCCGGCGACTTGGTCGGCATTCGGTAGATCAGCCGATCACTGAGTTCCAGCAGCGACTTGTGGCTGGTCGACCAGGCCGAGGGCGGTGGCCATACCTGTGGCGGGCCGAGCACCGGAATGGCCCGGGCGCCGTTGTCCAGCACCACCACCAGGCTGCCACCTGGGGGCAGGTCCACCACATCAGTCAAATGCCCACGGGAGGTGGACACCAGAAACTTGCCCCGACCCAGCATCAGTGCTGCCAGGTTCTCGTTCGGCTCGGTGGTGGTGTTAAGCCAGTAGCTGTACGTCGGCCCCTGGATATCTGGCGCCCGCAAGGGAACGAACGCTCGCTCATCACCGCGGTTGGAGCAGGCAACATTGCCATCTACATAAGCCGCTTCATAGATGAACCGCGAGTTCAGGCCAACCTGCTGCAAGGCTGCCAACATTGCCGGGCTGCAGCCGCGCAAGGGTTGGGCCTGCAGCAGATCGACCCCTTCGCGCAGTTGGCCGAACACCTGTTCGAGCCGTTCCAGAAAACGCTCGCCCTGGGCATTCATCTGTTCGCTTTCGCTTTGTTTCATTTGTTGCAGGGCAATGCCGATGCTGGCAGAGAGCAACACCGCGGCGCTGGCCAGCGCTGCCAAAGTGGCCAGCATCCAGGGACGGTAAAAAATTTGGCGCAGCAAGGCGATGAAGGCTGACATCGAAGGCATCCAGTTGATAACCAAGGTATAGCAACGGAATCAATAATCACCCTCACCGTTTGGCGCTTCACTGCAATCCACCCACGCGCTTTGTAGAAACAGCCTTGTGGCTGCGATGCGACCGTTAAGTCGATACAACTGCGTCGACCCAACTCGCCTCTTCGCAGCGCAAGGCTTTGCAACAAGGACCCCGCCCGCCGTGACTCAACGCATGCGGTTAAGTACCTGCAGCATCGCTGCTGTCTGCGCATCCGGCATGCCGTCGAAGCGCTGCGGGCGGAAGCGCATCTGGAAGGCGGCGATCACATGACGTGTGGCGACATCCAGCACGCCGGTCTGCTCGATCTGATAGCCAAACCGTGCCAGCTCCTGCTGGTACCAGCCAACGCTTG
Organism: Pseudomonas sp. TYF_14; assembly: GCF_043105275.1. Taxonomy (NCBI): domain Bacteria; kingdom Pseudomonadati; phylum Pseudomonadota; class Gammaproteobacteria; order Pseudomonadales; family Pseudomonadaceae; genus Pseudomonas; species Pseudomonas sp. TYF_14. The sequence continues at coordinate 45,287 of NZ_JBICLK010000037.1, read as the reverse complement.
GCGGGTTGACGCTGAAGTAGGCTTGCTGCCGTGCCACCGCGTTGGCATCCGGCCAGATACCCAGCCCGGCGTCGGCCAGGCGCTTCCACGGGAACAATGGCCCCGGGTCCAGCTTGCGCAGCGGGGCGATGTCACTATGGCCGATGATATGGCGTGGTTCGATGTTGTTGCGTTTGACAATGTCCTTGAGCAGCGCGATCAGCGCCTGGACCTGCGCCTCGCTGTAAGGGTGCCAGACCCGGCCGTTCGGGGTGTCGGTGAAGCCCGGGTTGACGATCTCGATACCAATGGACGAGGAGTTCAGCCAGGTGCGCCCCTGCCACTGGCTCTCACCGGCATGCCAGGCGCGACGGTTTTCATCTACCAGCTGATACACCGTAGCCGGGCCATCGCCGATCAGGTAATGGCTGCTGACTTCACCATGGGTAAGCAGCGCCAGCGAGCGCTCCAGCGAAGCATTGGTGTAATGCAGGACAACGAACTGGATGCGGTTGTCCTGATTGGCCGAAGGGTGACTGCGGTCGATGCGCAGGCCCGTCGAGCAACCGGCGACAGACAACAGCAAAAAGGAAATCAGGGTTTTTTTAAGCGTGGAAAGCACGTCAGTGGCCTCAGCGTATGAGCGCTACAGTATAACGTGCTCACCTGCGCTGTGCCTGCCGGACAGCGGCTGGCTAACCATGCTCGACGCGATTACGCCCCAGCTCCTTTGCCCGGTACAGCGCTGCATCGGCCCTTTTGAGCACCTGGTCGCTGCGTTCGCCAGAACGGAATGCACCCAGGCCGATGGAGGTGGTGATCACCACCCGTTCTCCCTTGAAGTGGAATGGGCAGGCTTCGACTGTGGCACGCAACACCTCGGCCACTTGCGCAGCGACTGCGGGCGTAGTCTGCGGCAGCAGCATGACGAATTCCTCGCCGCCAAAACGGGCGATGAAATCACGGCCCCGCAGACGCTTGCGCAACTGGTCGGCCACGATCTTGAGGACCTTGTCCCCAGCCAGATGACCATAGTTGTCGTTGATGCGTTTGAAATGGTCCAGATCAAGAATCGCCATCGCCAGATGGCCGCCGTTTTCCTGCCAGTCAAGCATTTCGCGTTCGACTCGCTCGCTCCAGGCCGCACGGTTGGGCAGGCCGGTGAGCGGGTCCAGCAGGGCTTTCTGGCGCTGTTCTTCCAGGTGCTCGCGATAGCCAAGCGCCTCATGCTCCATGCTCGCCACCCGCTCCGACAAGCCTTGCAGGCGACCGGCCAGTTCCTGCTCGCGGCGATCACGCTCGTGCTTGTGCTCGTCCATCGTCACCAGCAAGCCTTCCAGGCGGTTTTCCAGAATGTGCTTGAGGCTGTCTACATCGGCGGCACCTTGCACGCTGCTCTGCAGGCCGTCGACGTGCTCACGCAGTTGGCTATCCAGCTCGCGGGCAGCGGTGCTGTTGTCCGCGTGGCCGGCGCTGGCCTCGTGCAGGTGGCTCTGGAAACCTTCCAGGCGTTCATTGAGCTGCTGCAGGTAGGTTTCGAATTCGTGCTGCCCGCTGTCGGTGATCGCCAGCATGAGTACTGCCAAGTCATCCAGCACCGGGATCAGTTCATACCAGTTCAAGCCGCGAGCAACCCGCTCGCGCATTTCCTGCGCCTGAGCCTTGTGTCGCTCGGGCAGGCTAAGGTCATCGAGCAGACCGATCAGGGTCTGCTCGATGTGCGCGGCAACCTGGCTGTAAGGCGGCTCCACTGCGTAGGGCAGGGCATAGGGGCCGTCTTCACCAAAGGTTTCTTCAAGAGCTTGTAAGGGTTCTGCCTCAGCCAACGACTCGCTGGCGGAAACTTCAGCTTCCGGCAATGGCGTCTTGTCCCTTGGCAACGGGGCTGGCGGCATTTCGGCCGTTTCGATCAGCGCCGGGCCAAATGCCTCCAGCTCAAGCTCGGGCGCTTCGGCCACCTCGGCAGTCGGAACAGCAGGGGCCGGCAACGGTTGTAGCGCATCGACGTCATCGTGCCGCGAGGGCTCGGCACTGCCGGCTGCCTGGGGTACAACCTCGGCAGCAGGTAACGCTACCGGCGCAAGCTCTGCTCCTGCCTGTGCATCTTCCTCGCGGCTTCCAAACAACCGCTGCAGAAAACCGGGTCGGGCTTCTTCACTCGGCTTGCCAAGGGCCGACAGCGCGCGCCCCTGCAAGCCGCTCAACTCGCCCAACAGCGGCGGCAGCTCGCGTGACTGGGCAACCCCGCCCTCGAGCTTCTTCGCCAGTTTTTTCAATGGCCGCGAGATATCGCTGGGCAGGGGCAGGCCTTGCAGTTGGCCAACCAGTGCGGTCAGCGCATCGCTGACCTGGTTCATGCGGGTTTCGCGACGCTGTTCGGAATCCAGTACCGCTTTCTCAAGGCGCGGAATCAAGCCAGCGAGGCCGGCGTCCATGTTGTCGCTGCGAATGACATCGCGCATTTCCTTCATGCACTCGTCTACCACCTTGTCACTGCCTTCAGCAGCCAGGGTGCTGCGCACCAGGCCTCGGCGCAACAGGTCAAGACGGGCATCCCAACGGCGCTCGAGCTTTTCTTGCTGCTCGATGCTTTTAAGGTATTTTTCTTTCCAGCGCTCAGCGTCTTCAGTCATGCCCGGGTCCGCAAACGGTGATGGCAATTAGCTCAAAACCGGCAGCGTATCCACAGTCAATGCATCAGGCAATCGAATCTCGACAGCAACGGGAAGGTGGTCCGAAATTGGCTGCGCCAGCACCTCGACACGCTCCAGCGTGAGGCTTGAACTGAGCAGAATATGATCGAGGCAACGCTGCGGTCGCCAGCTGGGGAAGGTGGCCTCGACTTGTGGGGCGACCAGGCCCAAATCGCGTAGCGGCGAATGCTCCAGCAGGTCAGTGGCATGGGTGTTCATGTCACCCATCAGCACCTGGTGACGGTAACCGCCTATCAGCTCGCGGATATAACCCAGCTGCAGGGCCCGGGTCTTGGCCCCCAATGCCAGGTGCATCATCACCACTATCAGCGCATCTTCGCCTTCGCCAAACCGCACCAGAATCGCGCCACGCCCGGCCGGGCCAGGCAACGGATGGTCTTCGAGCAGTTGCGGCTTCAGGCGGCTGAGCACACCGTTGCTATGCTGGGCAAAACGCCCAAGGTTGCGGTTGAGCTGCTGGTACCAGTAGGGGAAGGCCCCCAAGTGGGCCAGGTGTTCGACCTGGTTGACGTAGCCCGAGCGCAGGCTGCCACCATCGGCTTCCTGCAGGGCCACCAGGTCGAAGTCGCCCAGCAGCCTGCCGATCTTCTGCAGGTTACCGGCACGCCCGTTATGCGGCAGCAGGTGCTGCCAGCTACGCGTCAGGTAATGGCGGTAGCGCTCGGTGCTGATGCCCACCTGGATGTTGAAACTGAGCAGCCGCAGACGGCCATCCTCGGGCAGGCCCGGGGCCTGCAGGTGATGCTCGTTGACCTGCGGCTCGTGCAGGCCAATGCCACGCGTAGCTCTGAAGCGGGGCATGGGTGACGCCGCCTACTTGGCAGCGCGCTCCTTGTCGATCAGCTGGTCGGCGACATTCAGCACGCCTTCCGGTCCGCCGGCAGTCCCCAGGTCGAAGCGGTACTTGCCGTTGACGACCAGGCTCGGTACGCCGGTGATCTCATACTTCTTCGCCAATTCCTTGGCCTGTTTGACCTGGCCCTTGATGGCGAACGAGTCGAAGGTGGCGAGGAACTTGTCCTTGTCCACACCTTGAGTGGCGAGGAAGTCGGCCATCTCGTTCTTGTCGGTCAGACGCTTGTGCTGGTTCTGGATGGCATCGAACACCGCAGCATGAACCTTGTGCTCGACGCCCATGGCTTCGAGGGTCAGGAACATCTGGCCGTGTGCATCCCACGGGCCACCGAACATGGCCGGTACGCGCTTGAAGTTGACGTCCTTCGGCAGCTTTTCAGCCCAAGGGTTGATGGTCGGCTCGAAGTGGTAGCAGTGTGGGCAGCCGTACCAGAACAGCTCGACGACTTCGATCTTGCCAGGCACGGAAACCGGAACAGGGTTGCTCAGCTCGATGTATTCCTTGCCGGCGACAGGCTCGGCAGCCTGAACGGCAGTCATACCGAATACGCTGGCGGCGACCAGCGCAGCGCTGAGAATCAGTTTACGCATGCTTTACTCCTGAGCAGTCATGGGTCGCCACGACGCGACCTGCACTGAGACAGGCCGGGAAGGGCTCGAGTTCTGTAGTGTAACGGCTGCGGACGGAAAAAAGGGCAGCCCGGCCGCCCTTTCATCATTGACCTACAACATTAACCGAAAGTTAATGCAGGCCCTGGATGTAGCTGGCCAACGCTTCGATGTCATGGTTGCTCAGCTTGCCAGCGATGGTGCGCATGGTCATGGCATCGCCATCGTTGGTGCGGTTGCCTTCGCGGAAGTCAGTGAGCTGCTTGGCCACGTACTGCGAGTGTTGCCCGCCCAGGTGCGGGAAGCCGGCCAGGGCGATGCCCGCGCCGTTGGGCGAGTGGCAGCCAGTGCAGGCCGGCATGCCCTTTTCCAGGTCGCCGCCATTGAACAACGCGCGGCCGCGCTCGACCAGCTTGGGATCGGCGGCCCCCACGCTGCCTTTTTGGCTGGAGAAGTAGGCGGCGATATCGGCCAGATCCTGGTCGCTGAATGCGGCCAGCATGCCGGTCATTTCCAGCACGGTACGCTTGCCCGACTTGATATCGTGAAGTTGTTTTTCGAGATAGCGCTGGCCTTGGCCGGCCAGTTTCGGGAAGTTCGGTGCCAGGCTGTTGCCGTCGGGATTGTGGCAGGCGCCACACACGGCGGTCTTGGCCTGGCCAGCGGCGGCATCGCCTTTGATAGGTTGCGCAGCAGTGGCCGCACCAGCGACACCCAAGGTCAACAGCAGACTCACGACTAGTTTGTTCATCAGCTAATCCAACACGGCTAAGGGTGAAATGTTATGTATCGGGACTGCCGCTCATCCAAAGGATGACCAAACGGTAGTCCTCGGCACTGCAGTCCATGCACAATCCACGCGGCGGCATAGCCTTGAAACCCTGGGTCACGTGCTTCACCAGTACATCCATGCCTTGCGCCAGCCTTGGCTCCCATGCTGCCCGGTCACCCCGTCTGGGTGCCTGTGGCAACTGCCCGGTGTGACAGGCCGCACACGTGCGGTTGTACAACACCTCGGGATCCTGTGTAGCCTGTGCGCTGAAAAACGGCAGGAACATACCGACAGCAAGCAGCCATTTCGCCATGCGGAACGACCTTCAGGGTTGGGGGCCGCGCTGCGTTCTGTTGCGCGAGCTATTGTTCGACACCCCATGCCCGTTCTCCTTCGCTGGGAGAATGAGCACACAAAAACTGGGGCATTATATACTTCCGCCATCCAAACGGAAACGACACCGCTTGCCAGGCTTGGCTCTACAAAGTCAGGCAACACCCACATCGGATATCCCATGCAAGTCAAGAACCCCATCCTCGGCCTCTGCCAGAAAGCCAAATTCGCCCTCAGCGCAGCCAAGGTCGAACAATGCCCGGACGACCAGGGTTACGAGGTGGCTTTTGCCGGCCGTTCCAACGCCGGCAAATCCAGCGCCCTCAATACCCTGACCCATGCCAGCCTGGCGCGTACCTCGAAGACTCCCGGGCGCACCCAGCTGTTGAATTTCTTCAGTCTGGACGATGAACGGCGTTTGGTCGACCTGCCGGGCTATGGTTATGCAAAAGTCCCGATTCCGCTCAAGCAGCACTGGCAGAAACACCTGGAAGCCTACCTGGGCAGCCGTGAGTGCCTGCGTGGCGTGATCCTGATGATGGACGTGCGTCACCCGATGACCGACTTCGACAAGATGATGCTCGACTGGGCCAAGGCCAGCAGCATGCCGATGCACATCCTGCTGACCAAGGCCGACAAGCTGACCCACGGCGCCGGCAAGAACACATTGCTGAAAGTGCAGTCGGAAATCCGCAAGGGCTGGGGGGATGGCGTGACCATCCAGCTGTTCTCGGCACCCAAGCGCCTGGGCGTGGAAGACGCCTACCGTGTGCTGGCGGACTGGATGGAACTGGAAGACAAGCCGGTCGTTTAGTGGTTTGCGCCTGACCCGGGTTTACCCGCGAATGCGGCGGTGTATTCGACATCGCATTCGCGAGTAAACCCGCTCCCGGCAAATTCCGGGCAAAAAAAACCCCGGACTTCGTATGGGGAGGGGGAAGTTCGGGGTCCAAGTCCGGACCGCTAGGGCGGGGTCCAGATATCTGCCAACACTTAACACAACATAGGAGCATCGAAGGGCTTCACCAGCCATTCAGTTACTCTGAGTTCCGCTTCACCGGTTTAGTTCCGAAGCCCATAAAACTATTTGCGATAGTTTCATGAAACTTAAGCACCCCCGGCACTGAGCGGTGCACGGATCCGCGTCACTACGTCGCAGATCCTACACAGTTTTACCTGCTCAATCAGTGAGCTTCGTCCCAATTCGCACCAACGCCTGCTTCGACAAGCAGCGGCACATCCAGCTGCGCGGCCTGGCTCATGTGCTGGCGAATTTCATCTTTCACCTGCTGCACCAGGTCCTCGCGTACTTCAAGCACCAGTTCGTCGTGCACCTGCAGGATCACCCGGGCATCCAGCCCGCTCTCGCTCAACCAGTTATCTACCTTGACCATGGCACGCTTGATGATGTCGGCAGCAGTACCCTGCATCGGGGCGTTGATCGCCGTGCGCTCGGCGCCCTTGCGCAGGGCAGGGTTCTTGGCATTGATGTCTGGCAAGTACAGCCGGCGGCCAAACAGGGTTTCGACAAAGCCTTGCTCGGCCGCCTGGGCGCGGGTGCGCTCCATATAGGCCAGCACGCCCGGGTAGCGGGCAAAGTAGCGGTCGATGTAGTCCTGTGACTGCTTGCGGTCGACGCCAATCTGCTTGGCCAGGCCAAAGGCGCTCATGCCGTAGATCAGGCCGAAGTTGATGGCCTTGGCGCTGCGGCGCTGGTCGGTGGTCACGTCTTCCAGGGCCACACCGAACACTTCGGCTGCTGTGGCGCGGTGCACGTCCAGGTCATTGCGGAAGGCATGCAGCAAGCCTTCGTCCTTGGCCAGGTGGGCCATGATACGCAGCTCGATCTGTGAATAGTCCGCCGCCAGAAGCTTGTAACCCGGACTGGCGATGAACGCCTGGCGGATACGCCGCCCTTCAGCGGTGCGGATCGGGATGTTCTGCAAGTTCGGGTCGCTCGACGACAACCGGCCGGTGGCCGCCACGGCCTGCTGGTAGGACGTGTGGATACGCCCGGTGCGCGGGTTGATCTGCCCCGGTAACTTGTCGGTGTAGGTGCTCTTGAGCTTGCTCAGGCTGCGGTACTGCATCAGCACCTCTGGCAGCGGGTAGCCTTGCAAGGCCAGTTCGTCGAGCACTGCTTCGGCGGTGGATGGCTGGCCCTTGGCGGTCTTGCTCAACACCGGCATGCCCAGCTTGTCGTAAAGGATCGTGCCCAGCTGCTTGGGCGAGCCGAGGTTGAATGTCTCACCGGCGAGCTCGTAGGCACGCAGCTCCAGCTCAGCCATCTTCACGCCCAGCTCACCGCTCTGTACTTTCAACAGCTCGGCATCGACCAGTGCACCCTGGCGCTCGATCCTGGCCAGCACCGGCACCAGCGGCATCTCGATATCCATCAGCACCGGTTGCACGCTCGGCGTCTGTGCCAGGCGGGCCTGCAATGCATGGTGCAGGCGCAGGGTGATGTCGGCGTCCTCGGCGGCGTAGGGGCCGGCCTTGTCCAGGTTGATCTGGTTGAAGGTAAGCTGCTTGGCACCCTTGCCGGCGATGTCCTCGAAGGCGATCGTGGTGTGGTCGAGGTACTTCTGCGCCAGGCTGTCCATGTCATGACGGGTGGCGGTGGAGTTCAGCACGTACGACTCGAGCATGGTGTCGTAGGCCACACCGCGCATCTCGATGGCGGGGGAGCCATTGGCGAGGATGTTGATGTCGTACTTGGCGTTCTGCCCGACCTTGGCCTTGGCCGGGTCCTCCAGCAGTGGTTTCAGCGCCAGCAGCACGGCCTCGCGGTCCAGCTGGACCGGCGCGCCTTCGTAATCGTGGGCCAGCGGCACATAGGCCGCTTCATGCGGCTCGACTGCGAAGGACAGGCCGACCAACTGCGCCTGCTGGGCGTCCAGGCCGGTGGTCTCGGTGTCGAAGGCAAACAGCGGTGCCTGGCGCAGCTTCTCCAGCCAGGCGTCGAAACGGGCCTGGTCGAGAATGGTTTCGTATTTGGCCTCGACCTTGACCGCAGGCTCCACGGCCGGGGCAACATCGTCACCGGCCTTGGCCGCATCGCGCTGCAATTCGGCGACCCAGCTCTTGAACTCCATCTCGGTGTACAACGCCAGCAGCGCCTCGCGGTCAGGTTCACCGCACACCAGCGCCTCGACCTCCACATCCAGCGGCACGTCAACCTTGATGGTGGCCAGTTCGTAGGACAGGAATGCCGCGTCGCGGTGCTCCTCCAGCTTGGCCGGCAAGGTCTTGGCGCCGCGAATGGCCAGCGCTGGCACTTTGTCCAGGTTGGCGTAAAGGTCGCTGAGACCGCCGCCGATGCCGGTCAACAGCCCCACCGCCGTTTTTTCGCCCACGCCCGGCACGCCGGGGATGTTGTCGACCTTGTCACCCATCAGGGCCAGGAAGTCGATAATGTGTTCCGGGCCGACGCCGAATTTCTCGTGCACGCCAGCCACGTCCAGCACGCTTCCGGTCATGGTGTTGACCAAGGTAATGTGACCGTCCACCAGCTGCGCCATGTCCTTGTCACCGGTCGAGATGATCACCGGGCGATCCAGGGCGGCGCTGCTGCGCGCCAGGGTGCCGATCACGTCGTCAGCCTCGACGCCCTCCACGCACAGCAGCGGGTAGCCCAGCGCCTTGACGCTGGCGTGCAGCGGCTCGATCTGGACCCGCAGGTCATCCGGCATGCTGGGGCGGTTGGCCTTGTACTCGGCGAACATGGCATCGCGGAAAGTGCCGCCCTTGGCGTCGAACACCACGGCGAAGAGGCTGTCGGGGTATTGCTTGCGCAGGCTCTTGAGCATGTTCAGCACACCCTTCACCGCGCCGGTCGGCATGCCCTTGGACGTGGTCAGCGGTGGCAGCGCGTGGAAGGCGCGATAAAGGTAGGAGGAACCGTCCACCAGGACGAGGGGCGCTTGGCTCATGAGCAGAATCAACCTTTTCGACGGGTCCGGCGCTAGAATAGCCAGAATCATTGACGACAAAGGGACTAGGTTATCATGCGCACACTCAATCGCCTGTTACTGCTCGGCCTGTTGGCAACCATGCCTGTCGTCACCCTGGCGGCGGACGACGCCCCCTCGGCCGATCCCGAGGTGACCATTCGCACGGAAGGCGATAAAACCATCCAGGAATACCGGCAGAACGGCTTCCTGTATGCGATCAAGATCACGCCGAAAAACGGCAAGCCTTATTTTCTGGTACGCGCTGATGGCACTGATGCCAATTTCATTCGATCCGACCAGCCGGACATGCTGATTCCGTCCTGGAAGATCTTCGAGTGGTAAGCTGACGCGCACCGTTCACATCAACCCGGCACTTCCCGGCGGAAGTGCCCGTATGGGCAATTTTTCATCATGTCAGTCTTCACCCCCGTGACCCGGCCTGAGCTGGAAACCTTTCTGGCGCCGTACGAGCTGGGCCGTCTGCTCGACTTCCAGGGCATTGCCGCCGGTACCGAGAACAGCAATTTCTTCGTCAGCCTCGAACAGGGGGAGTTCGTCCTGACGCTGATCGAGCGTGGGCCCAGCGAGGACATGCCGTTCTTCATCGAGCTGCTCGATACCCTGCACGGTGCCGACATGCCGGTGCCCTATGCCATTCGTGATCGCGACGGCAACGGCCTGCGCGAGCTGTGCGGCAAGCCGGCATTGCTGCAGCCCAGGCTGTCGGGCAAACACATCAAGGCACCCAACAACCAGCACTGCGCCCAGGTCGGCGAACTACTGGCACACATTCACCTGGCCACCCGCGAGCACATCATCGAGCGCCGCACCGACCGCGGCCTGGACTGGATGCTGGCCTCGGGTGCCGAGCTACTGCCACGCCTGACTGCGGAGCAAGCCGCATTGCTGCAGCCAGCGCTGGACGAAATCAGCGCACACAAGGCGCAGATCCTGGCCTTGCCGCGGGCCAACCTGCATGCCGACCTGTTCCGCGACAACGTGATGTTCGAAGGCACCCACCTGACCGGTGTGATCGACTTCTACAATGCCTGCTCCGGGCCGATGCTGTATGACATCGCCATCACCGTGAACGACTGGTGCCTGGATGAGCAGGGCGCGGTGGATGTACCACGCGCCCAGGCGCTGCTGGCAGCTTATGCGGCGCTACGGCCGTTCACTGCAGCCGAAGCCGAGCTGTGGCCGGAAATGTTGCGGGTAGGCTGCGTGCGTTTCTGGCTGTCGCGCCTGATTGCGGCCGAGTCGTTCGCCGGGATGGATGTGATGATCCACGATCCGAGCGAGTTCGAAGTGCGTCTGGCGCAGCGCCAGCAGGTGGCATTGCACCTGCCGTTCGCGCTGTAGACCGCGTCTGCTTCTTCGCGGGCGTGCCCGCGAAGGGGCCGGCACAGGCTTACAACTGCTCCAGGCAGCCTGCCAGGTCACCGCCCAGCTTCTCCAGCAAGCGCTCATACCCTTTGCCATCCACCGGATCGGTGCCACCCAAGGCATCCAGCTCGGCAAGGCGTACCGGCAACCCGGCAGTCAGGGTCTCGGCCAATCGCGGCCGAAGTGGCGGCTCGCTGAACACGCAGGTCTTGCCCACTTCCTGAAGACGCTTGCGCATGGCCGCCACATGCTGCGCCCCAGGTTGCACCTCGGATGCCACGCTGAACACGCCCGCGTGCTTCAAGCCATATTCAGCTTCAAAATAGTCGAATGCTTCGTGGAAGACGAAGTACGGCTTGCCGGCAATACCGGCCACGCGCGCCTTGATACGCCCATCCAACGCATCCAGGCGTTCATCGAAGGCCTTCAGGTTGCTCTGATAGCGAGCCGCATTGGCCGGGTCGACCTGGGCCAGGTCAGCTGCCATTTTTGCCGCGATCACTCGCGCATTGACCGACGATAGCCACAGATGCGCATCCAGGCTACCTGGGCGGTGATCGTGGTCATGATCGTCATGGTCTTCTTCCTCATGGGAATGGCTGTCCTCGCCAAAGTGGCGCAGCTTCATGCCCGGCAGCGACTGCACAGCCACTGTGGCCTTGCTACGGCTTCCCAGCACACGCGCAAGGAAGTTTTCCATGTCCGGGCCGATCCAGTACAACAGGTCGGCATCGCCTACCCGCCGCACGTCGGAGGGGCGCAGCGCATAGTGGTGGGGGGATGCGCCGGGCGGCAGCAGCACGTCAGGGCTGCCAACACCCTCCTGCACGGCAGCGGCAATCTGCTGCAAGGGCTTGATAGTGGTGAGCACACGCACGTCGGCCTGCGCGGATAATGCGATGAAAGCGACAAACAGAGCCAGGAATCGGGACACGGTGGATACTCGAATCTTCAGAAACAGGTAACATAATAACGTCTCTGTCCAGAACCGTCGCTGCCCATGTCCATCACACCGCTGGCCAACCGTCCTCACGACCACTCCCATTGCGTACACAGCGCACTGGCTGAAGCCGACGCCTTGTGCACCCGCCAGGGCCTGCGCCTGACAGCCCTGCGCCGCCGTGTGCTGGAGCTGGTGTGGCAGAGCCACAAGCCACTGGGCGCCTACGACATCCTCGCTGTGCTCAGTGAGCAGGACGGCCGCCGCGCCGCGCCGCCCACGGTGTACCGTGCGCTGGACTTCCTGCTGGAAAACGGCCTGGTACATCGCATCGCATCGCTCAACGCCTTCATCGGCTGCAGCCACCCCGAGCACGTGCACCAAGGCCAGTTCCTGATCTGTCGGGCCTGCCATGTGGCCATCGAGCTCGAGCAGAGCAGCATCAGCGAGGCCATCATCAACAGCGCCAAAGGCGTGGGTTTCACGGTCGAGACCCAGACCGTGGAAGTGGTCGGCCTGTGCGGTAACTGCCGGAGCGCGGCATGAGCGACGCCCTGATTCGCCTGGAGCAGGTCGGCGTCACCTTTGGCGGTGAGGCGGTGCTCGACAGCATCGACCTGTCGGTCGCCCCAGGCCAGATCGTCACCCTGATTGGCCCCAACGGGGCGGGTAAGACGACCTTGGTGCGGGCCGTACTTGGCCTGCTCAAGCCACATCGCGGCAAGGTATGGCGCAAACCCAAGCTGCGCATTGGCTACATGCCGCAGAAAATTCAGGTTGATGCCACACTGCCGCTGTCGGTGCTGCGCTTCCTGCGCCTGGTGCCAGGTGTAGACCGCGCGGCAGCCTTGTCGGCGCTGCAGGAAGTGGGTGCCGAGCAAGTCATCGACAGCCCGATCCAGACTATTTCCGGCGGCGAAATGCAACGCGTGCTGCTGGCCCGCGCCTTGCTGCGCGAACCCCAGTTGCTGGTGCTCGACGAACCGGTACAAGGTGTGGACGTGGTCGGCCAGACCGAGCTTTACAACCTCATCACCCGCCTGCGCGACCGCCACGGCTGCGGCGTACTGATGGTGTCCCACGACCTGCACCTGGTCATGAGCGCTACCGACCAGGTGGTGTGCCTGAACCGCCACGTGTGCTGCTCAGGTCACCCTGAGCAAGTCAGCGGTGATCCGGCGTTCGTCGAGCTGTTCGGCAAGACCGCACCGAGCCTGGCCATCTACCACCACCATCACGACCACAGCCACGACCTGCATGGCTCGGTGGTCGCCCCTGGCACCCATGTTCACGGAGAGCACTGCAAGCATGGCTGATTTTCTTCTCTACGCCTTGCTTGCCGGCTTGTCCCTGGCACTGGTTGCAGGCCCACTGGGCTCCTTCGTGGTATGGCGGCGCATGGCCTACTTTGGCGACACCCTGTCTCACGCCGCGCTGCTCGGTGTGGCCCTGGGCTTTGCCCTGGATGTCAGCCCGGCGCTGGCGGTAACCGTGGGCTGCCTGTTGCTGGCGATTCTGCTGGTGACATTGCAGCAACGCCAGCCGCTGGCCTCCGACACCCTCCTGGGTATCCTGGCCCCCAGCACCTTGTCGCTGGGCCTGGTGGTGCTGAGCTTCATGCACGATGTGCGCATTGACCTGATGGCTTACCTGTTCGGCGATCTGCTGGCCATCAGCACCACCGACCTGGCCTGGATCCTCGGCGGCAGTGCACTGGTCCTGCTGCTGCTCGCTGTGCTGTGGCGGCCGCTGCTGGCGGTTACCGTGCACGAAGAACTGGCTATGGTCGAAGGCCTGCCCGTGGCCGGCCTGCGCTTGGCGCTGATGCTGCTGATCGCAGTGGTTATTGCGGTTGCCATGAAAATTGTTGGCGTGTTGCTGATCACCTCGCTACTGATCATTCCCGCGGCTGCGGCACAGCGTCACGCCCGCTCACCAGAGCAGATGGCCCTGGGTGCCAGCCTGCTGGGTATCACCGCAGTGTGCGGCGGCCTGGCCATGTCCTGGTTCAAGGACACCCCCGCCGGGCCCTCGATCGTGGTCTGCGCCGCGGTGCTATTCTTGCTGAGCCTGGCCCTGCCAAAACGCTGAAACGCAGGGCGTGTGCAGGCACGCCTTGCAACCTTTGCCCGGTAAAGGGTCTGTAAGGCCTATTTTCGAGCGTGCGCACCTGGGTGTAGACTTGCTCGCTTTTTGCGCAAATAGAGAGTCGCAGGAATGAAGCCGTTCGCCTCCCGTTATCTGCTTGTTGCCGCGTTTTCCCTGATCCTGGCTGCCTGTTCCAATGCGCCGGTCGAACAGGCCACCGCACCTGCTCAAGCAGATGCCTGGCAGCAGTTGCAACAGAACATCGCCAGCAATGAGCTGGCTACCGCCGAAGACCAGCTTGCTGCACTGCAGGCCCAGTCGCCGGATGATGCACGCCTGGAGCAATACCAGCGCCAACTGGCCGAAGCTTACCTGCAACGTAGCCAGATCGTTCTGCAGAAGGGCGATGTAAACGCGGCAGCTACCGCCCTGGCCCGCGCCCGGGCACTGATGCCGCAGGCGCCAGCGGTGACCGGCGGGGATGCCGTGACCCAGGCCCGCAAGGCCGAACTGGAAAAGGCTGAAGCTGCGCTGAAAGCCGCCGAAGCCAAGCCCAAGGCACGCATCATCGACCCGACAGCGCCCAGTACCGTGGTGGCCTTGAAGACCACTGACAGCCGGGCGCTGCGCCGCCAACTGGACGACATTGCCGCCGATGTGGTGAGTTACCAGTGCGAAGTGGTATTCCAGGTACCGCGCACCGAGGATGCACCTTGGCTGAAGACCTTGCTGGAAAAACGCGTGCGCAAGATTGACAGTGGGTTTGAGCTGAAGCAGAAGCATCAGATCCAGCGCTCGCTGCCGGCACAGGTGGTGCTGGTCCCGCATCAGCAGTAAACGCTTCGCGGGTAAACCCGCTCCTACATCAGGAGGGGGTTTACCCGCGAAAAGGCCTTATCAGGCAGGAACAGTTTCAGCTGCCGCCTCCCGCTCCCACACCCGGTGGCCTTCAACCGCTTTGACAAAGGCATCCACTGCCTTCTGCTCATCCCCGAGCAGCAGCCCCTTGTCCTCCTTGAGCCCCAACGCTTTCGCCAATTCCTTGGTCAGCACCAGCGCCTTCAGGTGCTTGTAACCCTCCAGCACGAAATGCTTGGCCAATCCGCTAGCCGCCAGCGCATCCGTAGAGGCCTTGCCCGCAGGCACGACAATCCCGTCGAACATGATCGAAGGCATCCCCTCCATCGACGCCGCTACCGGCAGTTGTTTGCCATCCGCCGCCTTCACCGGCGCCGAGGTCGGCCCCAGCAGCATTGGCCGGGCACTGTGCGCTTCCAGGGCCTTGACCAGTTTGTCCACGCTGGCAGCGTCCACGCCATCTGCCACCAGCACAGCAATCTTGCGCCCCTTGATACCCACCGAACCTGGGTGGTTCATCTGGCTCAACGCAGGCGATTGCGCCAGCTGGCTACCCTTCACCTTCACCGTACCCGCTTTCGGCGCAGGGAGGCCCAGGTTGGCCGCAACCGCCGCCGCCAGCTTCAGGTCGATGTTGGCGAGAATTTCATTCACTTCCCGGGCGCGGATATGTTCACGCTCCACTTTGCCCAACTCGAAGCTGTAAGCCTTGATGATGTGCTGTTGCTCGGTCGGGCTCATGCTCTGGAAGAACAGCCGGGCCTGCGAGAAGTGATCGCCGAACGACTCACTGCGCTGGCGAATCTTGTGCGCATCGATACGCTCCTGATAGCTCTCGAAGCCGCCGTCTTGCGCCGCAGGCGGGGTTTCCTTTGGCCAGCCGCCATCAATCGAGTTGGGCTCGTAGGAAGCCCGGCCCTTGTGCACGACGTGCTGGTGCAACGCATCACGCTGGTTGTTGTGGTTCGGCGCTACCGGCCGGTTGATCGGGATCTGGTGGAAGTTCGGCCCACCCAGGCGGCTGATCTGGGTATCGGTGTACGAGAACAGCCGGCCCTGCAGCAGCGGGTCGTTGGTAAAGTCGATACCTGGCACGATATGGCCTGGGCAGAACGCCACCTGTTCGACCTCGGCAAAGAAATTGTCCGGGTTGCGGTTGAGCACCATCTTGCCCAGCGGCGTGACGGGTACCAGTTCCTCCGGGATGATCTTGGTCGGGTCCAACAGGTCGAAGTCGAATTTGTGTTCGTCAGCCTCAGGCACAATCTGCACGCCCAGTTCCCATTCCGGGTAGTCACCGGTTTCGATGGCTTCCCATAGGTCACGGCGCTGGAAGTCGGTGTCCTTGCCCGCCAGTTTCTGGGCTTCGTCCCACAGCAGGGAATGCACGCCCTGGCGTGGTTTCCAATGAAACTTGACGAAGCTGGCCACGCCCTTGGCATTGATCAGGCGGAAGGTATGCACGCCAAAGCCTTCCATCATTCGAAGGCTGCGCGGGATGGCGCGGTCAGACATGGCCCACATGACCATATGAGCCGACTCCGGCACCAGCGAGACGAAATCCCAGAAGGTGTCATGAGCCGAACCGCCGGTCGGTATCTCGTTGTGTGGCTCTGGCTTCACCGCGTGGACAAAATCGGGGAACTTGATGGCATCCTGGATGAAAAACACCGGCATATTGTTGCCGACCAAGTCGAAATTGCCTTCATCTGTATAGAACTTGACGGCAAAGCCCCGCACATCTCGCACCGTATCGCCAGAACCGCGTGGGCCCTGAACCGTCGAGAAGCGGACAAAAACCGGGGTGATCTTTTCCGGATCTTGCAGGAAGCCGGCCTTGGTCAGCTCGGCGTGGTTGCCATAGCTCTGGAAGAACCCGTGTGCCCCGGTACCGCGGGCGTGCACGATGCGCTCGGGGATACGCTCATGGTCGAAGTGGGTGATTTTCTCGCGCATGATGAAGTCTTCAAGCAGCGAAGGTCCGCGATCACCCGCCTTGAGGGAGTTCTGGTTGTCAGCAATGCGCACGCCTTGGTTGGTCCGCAGCGCCTGCCCGGTCGCATCGCTGCGGTCGGCCTCCAGGCTCTGCAGCTTGGCATTGGTGTTGGCCCTGTCGGGGGTCTGGGTACCGGCGGCCTCGCTGTGCTTGGGCGCATCCGTTTTCTTGCTGGGCATGATCGGCTCTCCTCATCAGTCTTAAGGCGTGCCCGTTCAGGGCTTGTCCAAGTAGTGACTGGAGGGCGTTGCCGAGCGTTCAATCAGGATTACCGGTTGTCGCGATATGCCCGATGGATTGGTGCATGACGAAATAAATGCTAAGAACAGCTATGGGAAAAGGCTAAAATGCGCGACCCCAGCTAACCGCTGACCCAAATTTCAATGCGCCCCACAAGGTTCGCTACGTGATCGAGTTCCAACAGGTACATAAAACCTACCGCGTTGCCGGTAGGGAAATCCCCGCACTGAATCCGACCAGCCTGACCATCGAAGATGGCCAGGTGTTCGGCCTGATCGGCCATTCCGGCGCTGGCAAAAGCACCATGCTGCGCCTGATCAACCGCCTGGAAGAACCTTCCGGCGGCACGATCATCGTCGACGGCGAAGACGTCACCGCGTTCAACGCCAGCCAGTTGCGCGGCTTCCGCCAGCAGGTCGGGATGATTTTCCAGCACTTCAACCTGCTGGCCTCCAAGACCGTCGCCGACAACGTCGCCCTGCCACTGGCCCTGGCCGGTGAGCTGTCGCGCAGCGAAATCGACAAGCGCGTCACCGAGCTACTGGCTCGCGTTGGCCTGTCGGACCACGCCAAAAAGTACCCGGCGCAGCTGTCCGGCGGCCAGAAGCAGCGCGTCGGCATCGCCCGCGCCCTGTCCACCAACCCGAAGATCCTGCTATGCGACGAGGCCACCAGTGCCCTCGACCCGCAAACCACGGCCTCGGTCCTGCAACTGCTGGCCGAGATCAACCGTGAACTGAAGCTGACCATTGTGCTGATCACTCACGAGATGGACGTGATCCGCCGTGTCTGCGACCGCGTGGCAGTGATGGACGCCGGTCAGATCGTCGAGCAAGGCTCGGTGGCCGAGGTGTTTCTGCACCCGCAGCACCCCACCACCAAGCGCTTCGTCCAGGAAGACGAGCAGGTCGACGAAGGCGAGCAGCGCGACGACTTTGCCCACGTGCCAGGCCGCATCGTACGCCTGACCTTCCAGGGCGACGCCACCTACGCGCCGCTGCTGGGCACCGTGGCTCGCGAAACCGGTGTGGACTACAGCATCCTCGCCGGGCGTATCGACCGCATCAAGGATGTCCCCTATGGCCAGCTCACTCTCGCCCTGATCGGCGGAGACATGGAAGCGGCGTTCGCCCGCTTCAAGGCAGCTGACGTACATATGGAGGTACTGCGTTGATGGACGCCCTGAATTTCTTTGCCAACGTCGACTGGGCCGAAATCTGGCTGGCCACCGTCGATACCATGATCATGCTGTTCGGCTCGCTGTTCTTCACCGTGCTGCTGGGCCTGCCACTGGGCGTGCTGCTGTTCCTCTGCGGGCCAAAGCAGATGTTCGAACAGAAGGGCGTCTATGCGCTGCTGTCGCTGGTGGTCAACATCCTGCGCTCGCTGCCATTCATCATTTTGCTGATCGTGATGATCCCGTTCACCGTGCTGATCACCGGTACCTCGCTGGGCGTTGCAGGCGCCATCCCGCCGCTGGTGGTGGGTGCCACGCCGTTCTTTGCGCGCCTGGTTGAAACCGCCTTGCGTGAAGTGGACCGCGGCATCATCGAAGCCACCCAGTCGATGGGCGCCACCACCCGCCAGATCATCACCAGTGCGCTGCTGCCGGAGGCCCGTCCGGGCATCTTCGCGGCCATAACGGTAACCGCCATCACCCTGGTTTCTTACACTGCCATGGCCGGTGTGGTGGGTGCCGGGGGCCTTGGTGACCTGGCTATCCGCTTCGGTTACCAGCGTTTCCAGACCGATGTGATGGTAGTGACCGTGGTACTGCTGCTGGTACTGGTTCAAGTCCTGCAGAGCGTGGGCGACAAACTGGTCGTGCATTTTTCCCGTAAATAACCCCAATGGGGTCGGCCTGGCCGACCCGTTCGGGGGCCGTCGCGGCCCTCACAAGGAGTGATCAATGAAGAAGCTGCTTGCTGTCGCTGCCGCTGTCGCGGCCTTCTCGGCCCAGGCCGATACCCTTACCGTCGCCGCCACCCCGGTGCCGCACGCCGAGATCCTCAACTTCGTCAAACCACAGCTGGCGAAAGAAGGCGTAGAGCTGAAGGTCAAGGAATTCACCGACTACATCCAACCGAACGTGCAGGTGGCGGAAAAGCGCCTGGACGCCAACTTCTTCCAGCACCAGCCTTACCTGGATGAATTCAACAAGGCCAAGGGCACCAGCCTGGTGAGCGTGGCCGGCGTGCACATCGAGCCACTGGGCGTGTATTCGACCAAGATCAAGAAACTGGACGAGCTGTCCTCCGGCGCCACCGTGGTCATTCCCAACGACGCCACCAACGGCGGCCGCGCCTTGCTGCTGCTGGACAAGGCTGGCGTGATCAAGCTCAAGGACAACAAGAACATCCTGTCGACCGTGAAGGATGTTGCCGAAAACCCGAAAAACGTGAAGTTCCGTGAGCTGGAAGCCGCCACCATCCCGCGTGTGCTGACCCAGGTAGATGCCGCCCTGATCAACACCAACTACGCGCTGGAAGCCAAGCTGAACCCGGAAAAAGACGCGCTGGCCATCGAGGGCAGCGACTCGCCCTACGTGAACATCCTGGTTGCCCGCCCGGACAACAAGGACTCGGACGACATGAAGAAACTGGCGGCTGCACTGCACTCGCCTGAGGTGAAGCAGTTCATCATCGAGAAGTACAAAGGCGCTGTGGTTCCGGCGTTCTGATCCGACCTATCAAGCTCTATTCTTCGCGGGTAAACCCGCCCCTACACACATCGTTGTAGGAGCGGGTTTACCCGCGAAGCTTTTGGGGCTGACTCAATCCCGCTTGACCAGCCCCGGCAACTGCGCCCCCAGCTTCTGGTTGTTGAACGGCGCCCGAATGAACCCACGCTGTCTCCCATCCGGGCCGACAATCGCCAGGTTACCGCTGTGATCCACGGTATACCCCGGCTTGCTGGTATCCGCCGGAATGAACGGAATGCTCAAGGCATTGGCCAGCTTCTGGGTATCCTCGATCGACCCCGCCACGCCGACAAATTCCTTGTCGAAATAGCCCAGATACTGCTTCAGCTGGTTCGGCGTGTCGCGGTTAGGATCCACGCTCACCAACACCACCTGCAGCCGGTCGACGGCATCCTTGGGCAGCTCGCTCTTCACCTGACGCAGCTGGGCCAGAGTGGTCGGGCAGATGTCCGGGCAGTAGGTGTAGCCAAAGAACAGCAGCGACCATTTGCCCTTGAGGTCATCCATCTGCACCGGCTGGCCGTCCTGGTTGGTCATGGTGACATCGGCCACGGCGCGGCTCTGCGGCAGCAGGATGATGCCCGCATCGATCAGCTCGGCAGGGTTGGGCTGGTCACGACCATTAAGCACCTTGTTGACGGTCAGGCCCAGGATCAACGCGACCAGGGCAACGAGGATGAAGACGGTTTTCTGGGTTCGGGTCATAGGTTCAGCAACAGGTAGTGGTCAAGAAGCAACGCAATGAACAGCGCGAACAGGTAGCCGATAGAGTACTTGAAGGTGCCGATCGCCGCGTGCGGCCGGCTGCTACGGTACAACACCCAAGCCCATTGCAGGAAGCGCAGGCCCAAGGCTAGGGCACAGACCAGGTACAGCGGGCCACTCATGTGGATGGCATACGGGAGCAGGCTCACTGCCAGCAGGATCAGGGTGTACAGCAGGATATGCAGTTTGGTGTAGCGCTCGCCGTGGGTCACCGGCAACATCGGGATATCGGCCTTGGCGTATTCCTCCTTGCGGTGGATGGCCAGCGCCCAGAAATGCGGCGGGGTCCAGGCGAAAATGATCAACACAAGCAGCAAGGGTTCGGCGCTGACATGGCCGCTTACCGCCACCCAGCCGAGCAACGGCGGAGCGGCACCGGCCAAACCACCGATGACGATGTTCTGTGGCGTGGCGCGCTTGAGAAAGCCGGTGTAGAGCACCGCATAACCGAGTAATGAGGCCAGGGTCAGCCAGGCGGTGAGGGCGTTGGTGAACACCAGCAGCAGGACCATGCCCAGCAGCGCCAGGGCCAAGGCGAACAACAGCGCCGGCAGAGGCTCGACTCGGCCTTGGGCCAAAGGCCGTTTGTGGGTGCGTGCCATCAGCGCATCGATGCGCCGATCCACCACATGATTGACCACTGCCGCGCCACCCGCGCACAGGCCGATGCCCAGGTTGCCGAACAACAGCACGCTCCAGCTGACGCCCGCCCGGGTGGCCAGGAACATGCCCGCCAGCGAGGTGATCAGCATCAGCACCACCACCTTGGGCTTGGTCAGCTCAAGGTAATCGCGCCAGCGGGCCCGTCGTACGCTTAGAAGCGTCGCCACGAGTCGTTCCTCATATGATGGGAAATACCCACCCCGACCACCGGCCGCAGACGCCAGCCATGGCCGACACCCACTCGAACCTTGTCGACCACTCGAATGCGGTAGTTCACCAGCACCATGCTCAGCAGCAGCATCGCCCCGCCGGCATTGTGCGCAACAGCCACCGCCAGCGGCAGGTGGAACACCACGTTGCTGATGCCCAGGCCCACTTGCAAGGCCAGCGCCAGCAGCACCAGCCGCGACAGGCCGGGGAGACCACAGCGGTGCAGCTTCCAGCTGAGCATCAGCAGCACGCAGGTCACCAGCAGCGCGCCCAGCCTGTGGCTGATGTGGATGGCCGTACGCGCATCACTGTCCAACTGCCCGCCAAGGTAATTGGGGCCGACGTGCTGGGTCAGGTGGAAGCCGTTGCTGAAGTCCGCAGCTGGCCACCACTGGCCATGGCAGGTCGGCAGGTCGATGCAGGCCACGGCGGCGTAGTTGGCGCTGACCCAACCGCCCAGGGCGATCTGGCCGATTACCACCAGCAGCGCCAGCGCAGCGATCCGGCGCAGGCTCAGCGGCAGTTTCGGCAAGGGCGCAAAGGCCCGGGACAGACGCAGAGACAACAGGAACAGCAAGCTCAACGTGGTAAAGCCACCCAGCAAGTGCGCCGTGACCACCTGCGGCCATAGTTTCAGGGTGACCGTCCACATACCGAAGGCTGCCTGGGCCAGCACCACACCCAGTAGCAGCATCGGCAGGCGATAAGGCTGCCCATCGCGTGCATGCCGGCGCATTGCCTGGAAAGCGAGCAGGGCGATCACCACGGCCAGGCTACCGGCAAAGTAGCGGTGGACCATCTCGGCCCAGCCCTTGGCAGCTTCCACCGGGTGCTCAGGAAAGTGCAGCTCGGCATGGGCCAACTGCACGTCAGTCTTGGGCACGCTGATAAAGCCATAACACCCGGGCCAGTCGGGGCAACCGAGGCCGGCGTGGGTCAGGCGGGTATAGGCACCGAGCAGGACGACCAGCAGTGCCAGCAGGGTGGCGAACACAGCAAGGCGAAATCCAGGTCTGGCCATGGCAGGCTCCTAGCCGATATTGGACAGCTTGAGCAGGTGGCGCAGGTCATCCAGCACATGCTTGCCGTTGACCTTGCCGTCGTAGCGCAGCACCAGGTTGCCGTGCGGGTCGACGATCCACAGCTGCGGGCCGGGCTCGGCAACCTTCTGCTGGTAGCGTTGCGCATCCAGCGGGTAGCGCTGCAACTGCGGGTACTCGCGGCCGAGCAGTGCCTGATAGTCGGCACTCAGCGGCTGGGCGGCGGCCAGCGCATGGCTGGCGCGGCTGGCATCACGCCCCAGCCCGACCTGAATCTGCCGAGCCAGGTACACCAGGCGCTGACAGTCTTCGGTGCAGGCCTGGGGTGCGCTGACCAGCAACTGCCAGCGATCGTCCTGCTCCGCCACGCCGAGATCGGCACGGCTTTCCCCATTGCCAATCATGGCGCCATGGTAGCTGCGGCCTTCCGGTACCCAGAATTTAAGCTTGTACATGCTGGTGGCCAGAACCATTGGCCCAAGCACCACCAGCAGGATCAGCAAAAGCTGCAAACGCCCACGGGCTCTGGGTTTGCTACGTTCAGGCGCGTCCAGTGGCGTGGCGGTGGCCATGGCGTTTCTCCTTGTTTTGATGCCAGCCGAAGTAGAGGTAGAGCAGAACCAGAGCGGTAGCCAGGGCAAACCACTGCACGGCATAGCCGACGTGTTTTTCGGGGCTCATGGCGACAACCGGCCAGTCCAGGCGATAGCTCGCAGGGCCCGGCTCCAGGCGCAATTCCTGGGCGAAGCCTTCGCGATCAAGCTGTTGCCATAGCTGCGCGGCATCGATAGCGGTCAACAGATGCGGCCATTGCCCGCCGATGGGGTCCGGGTGCAGTTGGAAGGTGCTACCGGGCGCGACATACACAGAGGCATCCAGCGCCAAGGCCTGGGCAGGGGTTTCGAAGTGCACCGGCACCCGGCGGTCCAGCCATGGCAGCCAGCCACGATTGATCAGCAACCACAGGCCGCTGGCTTGGTCGTGGAAGGGCTGCAGCAGCTCGACACCGGCTTTGCCGTCGCGCATGCGGTTGTCCAGCAGCACGCTGTGCTCGGCGTCGAAGCGGCCATACAGGTGCACGCGGCGGAAGGCGTTGTCTTCTTTCGAGAAGAGCTGGGCGGTGGCTATCGGCGCTTCAATCCGCCGTTCTGCATAGGTGGCCAGCAGCACGCGCTTTTCCTCGGCACGGCCGAGTTGCCAGCAACCAAGCGTAATCAGTCCCGGCAGCAGTGCAAGCACCGCCAGCGTCGGTACCCAGCCTGGGCGAAACGGCCTCACGAGCGCCTCGCTATACTTATCCACATCACCGCATCCCCCCGGAGTGACGCCATGCTCAAGGCCGCGATTGTCCTGATGCTGTTGGCCACGATTGCCAGCCTGTTCAGTGGCCTGGTGTTTCTGGTCAAGGATGATGAAAACTCGACCCGCCTGCTCAAGGCCCTGACCGTACGGGTGACTCTGGCGGCCTTGACAATAGGCCTGGTCGCCTGGGGCTTGATCAGCGGTCAACTGGTCTCCCACGCCCCTTTCTGAAGCGCTCACCCGCCCCTACAGGTTTTTGTATTCACAACACATAAACAAAGATGAACAACCCCACCCACACCACATCGACGAAGTGCCAGTACCAACTGGCTGCCTCGAAGCCGAAGTGTTTTTCCGGGTTGAAATGCCCGCGCAGAATGCGCACGAACATCACAATCAGAATGATCGTGCCCAATGTCACGTGGGCACCGTGGAAGCCGGTCAGCATGAAAAACGTCGCACCGTAGATTCCTGAGCCCAGTGTCAGCCCCAGCTTGGTATAGGCCTCGTAGTACTCGAAGGCCTGCAGCGCGATAAAACTGATGCCCAGGACAATGGTCAGCGCCATCCAGAATTTCAGCGGGCCGCGGTGGTCACGGCGCAAGGCGTGGTGGGCAATGGTGATTGTCACACTGGAACTGACCAGCAGGATGGTGTTGATCAGCGGCAGGTGCCACGGGTCGATCACCTCCTTGGGGGGAGGGAACAGCTTGGGGTCGGGGGTGTGCAGCAGCGGCCAGGTGAATTCGAAGGTTGGCCACAGCATGTGCGTAACACCTTTGGCCCCTTCGCCACCCAGCCACGGCCCCGCCAGTACGCGCACATAGAACAGCGCACCGAAGAAGGCCAGGAAGAACATCACTTCGGAGAAGATGAACCAGCTCATGCCCCAGCGGAACGAGCGGTCCAGTTGCGGGCTGTACAACCCGGCGCGGCTCTCCTTGACCACTGCCCCAAACCAGCCGAACAGCATGTAGGCCAGAAACAACGCACCCACGAAGAAAATCAGCGGCCCGTGGGAATCCGGGTGGCCCGCCTTCATGTCGTTGAACCAGGTGCCCAGGCCGAATACCGTGATGAACATGCCGATGGTGGCGATGATCGGCCATTTGCTCTGCGCCGGAACATAGTAGTGCTCATGACTTGCCATTGCTGTTCTCCTTCCCTTAACGGGCGCCCTGGACGTCCTGCGCCGCAACGTGCGCGACCGGCGGGTGGCGAGCGGTGATGTCGAACAAGGTGTAGGCCAGTGTCAGGTGCTTCACGCTGGCCGGCAGGTCGCGGTCGACGATGAAGCGCACCGGCATCTCGATGCGTTCGCCGGGCTGCAGCACCTGCTGGGTAAAGCAGAAGCACTCGGTCTTGTGGAAGTAGGCCGCGGCCTCGGCCGGGGTAATGCTGGGTATTGCCTGCGCACTCATCGGCCGGTCGGTCGGGTTGTGGGCAATGAAGATCATCTGGTTCACCGCCCCCGGGTTGACCTCCAGCTGGTCGGCAGTGGAGTAGAAGTCCCAGACCATGTCGCTGGCATTGGTCGACATGAACTGCACCCGCACAGCACGCGTCGGGTCACTGACCTGGCTACCTTCGTATTGGCCGCCGGTCTTGCCGTTGATACCGAAGGCTTTGCACATGACGTCGTAGATCGGCACCAGCGCGAAGCCGAAGGCGAACATCACCACCGTCAGCATCAACAGGCGCGTTACCAGGCGTTTCACCGACAGGCCGTTCATGGCGGGTTCCTATTTCACTTCCGGGGGTGTCTGGAAGGTGTGGTAGGGCGCAGGCGAGGGTATCGACCACTCAAGGCCCTCGGCGCCATCCCAGGGTTTGGCCGGTGCCGGCGCGCCACCGCGGATGCACTTGATGACAATGAACAGGAAGAAGATCTGCGTGGCGCCGAACATGAACGCGCCGATCGACGACACCATGTTGAAATCGGCGAACTGCAGGTTGTAGTCGGGGATGCGCCGTGGCATGCCGGCCAAGCCTACGAAGTGCATGGGGAAGAAGGCCATGTTCATGCCGACGAACGACAGCCAGAAGTGCAGTTTGCCGAGGGTTTCGTCGTACATGTGGCCGGTCCATTTCGGCAGCCAGTAGTAGGCCGAGGCAAAGATGCCGAAAATTGCACCAGGCACCAGTACGTAGTGGAAATGCGCCACCACGAAGTAAGTGTCGTGGTACTGGAAGTCTGCCGGGGCGATCGCCAGCATCAACCCGGAGAAACCCCCGATGGTGAACAGGATGACAAAGGCGATGGCGAACAGCATCGGCGTTTCGAAGGTGAGCGAACCTTCCCACATGGTGCTGACCCAGTTGAATACCTTCACCCCGGTGGGCACGGCAATCAGCATGGTGGCGTACATGAAGAACAACTCGCCGACCACCGGGATACCGACCACAAACATATGGTGGGCCCAGACGATGAATGACAGGAAGGCAATGGCGCCGGTGGCATACACCATCGAGGTATAACCGAACAGCGGCTTGCGCGAGAACGCCGGGATGATCGAGCTGACCGCACCGAAGGCGGGCAGGATCATGATGTAAACCTCAGGGTGGCCGAAGAACCAGAACACATGCTGGAACAGCACCGGGTCACCGCCACCTGCGGCACTGAAAAAGCTGGTACCGAAGTGGATATCCATCAGCATCATGGTTACCACGCCGGCCAGTACTGGCATCACCGCAATCAGCAGGAACGCGGTGATCAGCCAGGTCCAGACGAACAGCGGCATTTTCATCAGCGTCATGCCGGGGGCACGCAGGTTGAGGATGGTGGCAATCACGTTGATCGCCCCCATGATCGAGCTGATACCCATCAGGTGGATGGCGAAGATGAAGAAGGTGACGCTGGCTGGCGCATAGGTGGTGGAAAGCGGTGCGTAGAACGTCCAGCCAAAGTTTGGCCCTCCGCCCGGGCTGAACAGCGTCGATACCAGCAGCAGGAAGGCCGCCGGCAGCAGCCAGAAGCTGAAGTTGTTCATCCGTGGCAGTGCCATGTCAGGCGCGCCGATCATCAGCGGAATCATCCAGTTGGCCAGGCCGACGAAGGCCGGCATCACCGCGCCAAACACCATGATCAGGCCATGCATGGTGGTCATCTGGTTGAAGAACGCCGGTTCCACGATCTGCAAACCCGGCTGGAACAGCTCAGCGCGGATCACCATGGCAAACGAGCCACCGAGCAGGAACATGATGAAACTGAACCACAGGTACATCGTGCCGATGTCTTTATGGTTGGTGGTCAGCACCCAGCGCATCAGGCCCTTGGCCGGGCCGTGCGCATGGTCGTGGCCGTGGGCGTGGTCGTCGATCACTGCACTCATGTCCTGTCTCCTGCAATCCATTGATTGCCGCGAGTAACCCGGTTCACTTGGCTTCTGCCTGCTTCAGCGCCAGCACGTCCTTCGGCGTCACCATGTCGCCTTTGTTGTTGCCCCAGGCATTGCGCTCGTAGGTGACCACAGCAGCGATGTCGACTTCCGACAGCTGCTTGCCGAAAGCGGCCATGGCCGTGCCGGGCTTGCCATGGAAGACAATGCTCAGGTGGCCTTCCTTCGGCCCGGTGGCAATCTTCGAGCCTTTGAGCGCCGGGAACATTGGCGGCAGGCCCTGGCCTTCGGCCTGGTGACAGGCCACGCAGGTGGTGTGGTAGACCTTGTCGCCGCGCTCCACCAGCTCTTCCAGGGTCCATTCCTTGCTGGTCAGCTCCTTGAGCTTGGCGGCTTCAGCCTTGCGCTCGCCCAGCCAGGTGTCGTAATCCGCCTTGGACTTGACCTCGACCACCACCGGCATGAAGCCGTGGTCCTTACCGCACAGCTCGGTGCACTGGCCGCGGTAGATGCCTGGCTTTTCGATACGGGTCCAGGCTTCGTTGACAAAGCCTGGGATGGCGTCGCGTTTGACCGCGAAGGCCGGCACCCACCAGGAGTGGATCACATCGGCAGCAGTGACCAGGAAGCGCACTTTCGCGCCCACCGGCAGCACCAGCGGCTGGTCGACTTCCAGCAGGTAGTGCTCATCCTTTGGCGCCTTGTTGTGGATCTGGTCGGTGGGGGTGGCCAGGTTGCTGAAGAACTCCACGTCCTGGCCCAGGTATTTGTAGTGCCATTTCCACTGGTAGCCGGTGACCTGGACGTCGATGTCCGACTCGCTGGCGTCATAGATGTCGATCAGGGTCTTGGTAGCCGGAATGGCCATCACCACCAGAATCAGGAAGGGCACCACCGTCCAGAGAATTTCCACCCACGTGTGCTCGTGGAAATGCGCGGCCTGCTGGCCAGTGGAGCGGCGGTGGATGACCATCGACCAGAACATCGCGCCAAACACCACGATGCCAATGATCACGCAGATCCAGAAGATGGTCATGTGCAGGTCGAAGACGGCGTTGGAGACTTCCGTCGCCCCTGGGTGCATGTTCACGGTCCAGGCGGCGTTGGCCTGACCAAAAACCGACCACAACAGGAGGCCCATCCAGACATGTGGATGTCGCATCATTGCGGGTTCCCCTTCTAATTCTTGTTGTCCCGGAGGCATGGCCTGCGGCAAGAGGGAACGGCGGTCAAGACTGCATGGCTTCGACGACCGAGCCCCTGCTAAAAGCAGTCGGGCCTCATCAACGAATCACGTTCAACGGGAGTATAGACAGCGACCAATGGCACGCAATGAAGCCTGTGAAATGAACTTCATGAAATGACCGAATGGCCGGAAAACCGCGTGCTTGACAGGGCATGGCGTAATAATGGCACGTCGATATGCCTGATAGCGCACACGTTTGCGAGGCTTATAACAAATACGTCTTAGGTATTCTGTATACCGAGCTAATTTAGTGTCTTCCGTTTGAAACGTAATGTCCCTGGAGTTGTCATGAACATCGCTGCTGTACGCGAGCAGGTAAGCCAAGCCCATCAACATGAAGGCCAGACCGGCCAATTGAAACAGCGTCTCGAGCTGCAACTGCCCCACCTGCACCCCTCGATCCAACTGCCTGAGCAGGACGCCCAGGGTACTTTGGCGCGCTTCGTCAGCGCCTACATCGATCAGGTTCCGGAATTGCTGGAGGCCGCCCACGAGGTCGCCCGCGAAGCCGGGATCGAATCGCAGATCAAACCTGTACTGAAAATTGCCGAAGCCTACTTCCTGCAGCCGCCCAGCGTGATGCAAGGGCATGTAGGCCTGGACTGCCTTCTGGATGAAGCCTACCTGGCGCACCGCCTGGTGGAAGAGGTGAATGACTTGTACATCCGCCACTTCCAGCAGCCGTTGATCCCGGTCGACACCACGGTCGCCAACCTGATTGCCCACCAGTTGATTGGCGAAAGCTTTGCCAACCAGCTGGATGAGGTGGTGCACCACTCGGTCGACGAAATGCTTAATGATGAGAGCTTTGCCGTTGAATCGGTGGAGGCTTATCGAGAGAAGCTGAGCAGCCCGGCAACTGGCGCGGCGTGGAAGCGCTGGCCGTGCCTGTCGCGCCAACTGGGTGTCGAGCTGGGTCAGCCGGCCTGATATACCTGTCAAGGCCTAGGTGCATCGGTGGTTCGGCGCAGGCCGTCGTAGGAGCGGGTTCACCCGCGAAAGGGCCGGCCCTGCTGGCCAATCTCCACCCGCCGATCACCGTTGCCGCCGCTACCGTATTCGCGGGTAAACCCGCTCCTACGCCCCAACCCCCGCCGTCGTCCGCAACCGCCCCTCGATCCGACGCTTCAGGCGCCGCTGCTCGATCAACAAGCGCGAACCATTGGCAGAATTACTGCGGCTCCAGTCCTCCAGCAACTCAAGGCACGAGTGGTCGATATAGCTCAGGTTCCCCAGCGGCACATGCAGCGTGGTGCCCGCCGGTACAGTATCCAGCACCTGGGTCAGCGCCGGCACCTTCAGGAAGGTCGCCGCGCCACTGAGGCGCAGCTCCATGTGCCCATCCTTGGCCAGGCTCACCAGGTTGATCTTCAGCCGCGCCGCCTTGAACGCCAGCTTCAGCAAGGTCAGGGCAAAGCCCAGCAGTACACCGGTCAGCAGGTCGGTAAAGATAATCGCCAGCGCAGTCGCCGCGTAGGTAAACATCGGCATGCGCCCATAACGGCCCAGCCCGCGGAACGCCTTGAAGTTGACCAGTTTGACCCCGGTAAACACCAACACCCCCGCCAAGCTCGCCACCGGTATCTGCTGCAGCACGCTGCTCAGCGCCACCACGAAGGCCAGCAACCACAAGCCATGGAAGATTGCCGACGCCCGGGTTTGCGCCCCCGCCTGGACGTTGGCCGAGCTGCGCACGATTACCCCGGTCATCGGCAGGGCACCCAGCACCCCGCACAGCATGTTGCCGATGCCCTGGGCCGACAGTTCGCGGTCGAAGTCCGAACGCTGGCCGCTGTGCATGCGGTCCACTGCTGCGGCCGACAGCAAGGTTTCGGCGCTGGCAATGAACGCCAGGGCAAAGGCGGCGACCAGCAGGGTAGGGTCGGCCAGTTGCAACAGGTCCTCCGGACGAAGCCAGTCGATGGCCTCGGACAGGTCGGCCGGTACCTGCACGCGGTTCACCGGCAAGGCCAGCCACATGCTGATAGCGGTCATGCTGGCCACGCCGAGTAATGCACCCGGCACGAAACGCAGCCGCTGCGGCCGCAAGCGCTCCCAGCCCCACATGATGGCGATGGTCCCCAGGCCCAGCGCACCGGCCATCCAGCCGGCGCCGGTGCTCTCCTGTGGCAGGGCAGCCGACAAAGTTGCCGGGAACGCCAGCAGGTTCTGCAGGCCCGACGGTTGCGGTGCGGTGTCGAACATCACATGCACCTGCGAAAGCACGATCAACACGCCAATCCCGGCGAGCATGCCGTAAACCACCGCCGGCGCGGTCACGCGGAACCAGCAGCCCAGGCGCAAGCGACCGGCAAGCAACTGCAACAGGCCGGCCAGCAACAGGATTGGCCCGAGCATGGCCATGCCGTGCTGGCGTACCAGCTCGAACACCAGTACCGCCAGACCGGCAGCAGGGCCACTGACCTGTAGCGGCGATCCAGCAAGGAAACCGACGACAATACCGCCGATAATCCCAGTAATCAGGCCTTTTGCCGGCGGCATGCCAGAAGCGATCGCAATGCCCATGCACAACGGCAAGGCCACCAGGAAGACCACCACCGACGCCAGCAACTCACGCGGCAGGGCCGCTTTCAACTGTGTAATGTTCACCGTGTTTCTCCTTTCTCTAGTCGCACGGCCATTCCCCTGGCCGTGGGCACGTTTGCCCCTGACAAGCGCGCAGGCGCGGGCCGCCAGCGAGCACGCCGGCAGGGCAGTCAGGGAATTCAAGACAGCCGAAGGCCGCGCCACACCCCTGAAGGGTGCAGCCGGCTATCAAGGTTCTAGCGGCGGACGGGTCGCTTAGTAGCGGCCTCTCGGAGTGGCGCAGGGAACGGGTTCACCCGCGGCCAAGGGCAGGAAGCTGTCGCTGGCGGCGTCGTAGGCTTCGATCTTGCTGGTCTCGATGTCGTACACCCAACCATGAATGAACAGCTCACCGGCTGCCAGGCGCGAGGCCACCGAAGGATGGGTGCGCAAGTGATGCAGCTGGGCGATGACGTTCTCTTTGGTCAGCACTTGCATCGTCTCGTGTTCGCTGCCGCAGGAGCAGTTGTTCTCGACCACGGTGCGGGCCACTTCAGCGTGGCGCAACCAGGCGCCAACAGTAGGCATCTTGGTCAGCGACTGCGGGTTCAGTACCGCACGCATGGCGCCACAGTCGGAGTGGCCACAGATGATGATGTGGTGCACTTTAAGCGCCATTACGGCGTACTCGATGGCGCTGGAAACGCCCCCGTTCATCTGGCCATAAGGCGGTACCACGTTACCCACGTTACGGGTCACGAACAGGTCGCCTGGCGAGCTCTGGGTGATCAGCTCGGGAACGATGCGCGAGTCGGCACAGGTGATGAACATGGCGCGTGGGGTTTGCGCGGTGGCGAGCTTCTTGAACAGCTCTTGCTGATCAGGGAAAACATCATGGTGAAAGCGCAGGAAGCCGTCGACGATGTGCTTGAGGGCAGCATCGGCGCTTTCCGCGGGGACCTGCGGTACGACCTTGGATGGGTCCTTGACGGGCATGATTCATCCTCTTGACGGTGTGTAGGTAAATCCATTTTACCGGTGAAAGATTCAGGCTATGCAGGGTTTTAGATGACACGCACGGGCCATAGATCACAGTCGGTGTGGACTTGTTACCTACGCTAGCGGGGAAAACTTAACTGAAACTTAATTCGAAGGCTCTAGAACGGGCGTTCCAGATGAAAAAGGCGGGAACTGGATAATAGCAAAAAAACATCAGTTGCCAATATGTATTAGCGCAATTATTGGTTGTTATTAGTTGCGTTGTGAGCAATGCGCAGCCCCCTGTGGGGGGTGGGGTTCATGTCAGAACAGCGCCATCTGCCCACCCGGTGGGCAAAACGCCGAGCAATCCAGCGCCTGCGCCTCGCGCCCTTCGAAATCCAGCCGTTTCATTGCCTTGGCAAAGCGCTGCGCCAGCAACTCGGCAAATACTCCTTCACCACGCATGCGCACGCCGAACCGGCTGTCATACAGCTCGCCACCGCGGCTCTGGCGGATCAGGCTCAACACATGCGCCGCCCGCTGCGGGTAATGGTCCTGTAGCCACTGCTCGAACAGCGGCGCCACTTCCAGCGGCAGGCGCAGCATCATGTAGGCCGCACTCTGTGCGCCAGCCTCCTTGGCCGCCTCCAGCAGGCGTTCCAGTTCACTGTCGTTGATCATCGGAATCATCGGCGAACACAAAACACCCACCGGTACGCCCGCTTCACGCAATACCCGGATGGCCCTCAACCTCGCACCGGGTGAGGCTGCTCGGGGTTCGAGCACCCGTTTGAGGCCGTCGTCCAGCGTGGTCAGGCTGATCATCACCCGTGCCAGGCGCTGGCGGGCCATCTCGGCCAGCAGGTCGAGGTCGCGCAGCACCAGTGAACCCTTGGTGACAATGGTCACCGGGTGACGAAAACGCAGTAACACTTCGAGCAAGCGCCGGGTCAGTAACTGTTCGCGCTCGATCGGCTGGTACGGGTCGGTGTTGGAGCCCAGATTGATCGGCGCGCACACGTAGCCCGGTTTGCTCAATTGCTGTGCCAGCACCTCGGCGGCGTTGGTCTTGGCAATCAGTTTGGTCTCGAAATCCAGGCCGGGAGAAAGGTCCCAGTAGGCGTGTGAGGGGCGGGCATAGCAGTAGATGCAGCCATGCTCGCAGCCACGGTAAGGGTTGATGGAACGATCGAAAGGGAGGTCGGGTGAAGTGTTGCGGCTGATCACCGACTTGGCTGTCTCGATCCGCACCTCGGTACCCTGGGTTTGCGGCACTTCCTGGTACCAGCCATCATCTTCCGCCACCGAATGACCAGGGGCAAAGCGGTTGTGTGGATTGTGCGCCGTGCCACGGCCCTTTTGCGGTACTGGAGGAATCATGGCTCACCTGAATACTGTATTAATATACAGTATCGTGCACACCGGGATCTTACCAGCACCTCTGGTCTGACTACTTCAGGCCATGCCAGCGCACATACGCTGCCTGGCTCGATTGCCGCCCATCCCAGACAGACAGCGCTTAGGGCTGCAGCACTGCACCAAACAACGTCTGCGCCAATTGCTGCAACGCACTGACAACAGAATTCAGCGGGAAGTAATCGCGCAGCGCTTCGGCAGGAAAGTCGCTGCACGATGCACACCGCAGGTACTCGAAATCCCAGGGTACCTGTCCATGCCAGCCCGGGCATTGCACCCGGGCGGCATGACCGTATTACTCAGCCGGCTTTTTCAGCTTCGGATTTGGGAAGAACTGCACGGTCTGCACCTTGGCCGGCGCGGCTTTCGGCGCCAGGTGGTTGACCCGCGTGCCCAGTTCCTTCGGCACCGACAAGCCCTGCTCGTTGAGGGTGTCGGTAAAGCCGCAGGCCACACACTCGCGGTGCGGTACGCCGTCTTCGTTCCACATCATCAGCTTGTCGGGCTCGCTGCACGCCGGGCACACGGCACCGGCAATGAAGCGCTTCTTGGTCTTGTTCACAGCTACCTCACTCATGCTGCAGCGTCCTCGGTGAGACCACTGTGGCGCAGCAATGCATCGATGGAAGGCTCACGGCCACGGAAGTCGACGAACAGCTCCATCGGCTCGCGCGAACCACCACGGGCCAGGATCGCCTCGCGGAAGGCGCGGCCGGTCTCGGCGTTCAGCACGCCTTCTTCCTCGAAGCGCGAGAAGGCGTCAGCCGACAGCACTTCGGCCCACTTGTAGCTGTAGTAGCCCGCCGCGTAACCGCCCGCGAATATGTGCGCAAAGCTGTTGGGGAAGCGGTTGTAAGCCGGCGGGCGCATGACCGACACCTCGTCACGCACACCTTCGAGCACCTCCAATACGCTGCGGCCGTCGCCATGGCTTGCGTGCAGCTCGAAATCGAACAGCGAGAACTCCAGCTGGCGCACCATCATCATGCCCGACTGGAAGTTTTTCGCGGCCAGCATCTTGTCCAGCAGGTCCTGGGGCAGGGCGGCGCCGGTTTCGTAGTGACCAGAAATCAGTGCCAGGCCTTCCGGCTCCCAGCACCAGTTTTCCATGAACTGGCTTGGCAGCTCGACCGCATCCCAGGCCACGCCGTTGATGCCGGACACGCCGGCATGCTCGATGCGAGTCAACATGTGGTGCAGGCCGTGACCGAATTCGTGGAACAGGGTGGTGACTTCATCGTGGGTCAGCAACGCGGGCTTGCCGGGCGCGGCCGGGGTGAAGTTGCACACCAGGTTGGCCACCGGGCTCTGCAGCTGGCCGCCGGCGGTGCGGCGACGGTCGCGGGCGCCGTCCATCCAGGCGCCGCCACGCTTGTTGGCGCGGGCGTACAGGTCGAAGAAGAAACGGCCAACGTGCTGACCGTTTTCCTTGATCTCGAACAGGCGTACGTCCGGGTGCCAGCTGTCGAAACCTTTGAGCTCGGCGATTTCGATGCCGTACAGGCGCTGCACGATGCTGAACAGGCCTCCCAGCACCTTGTCGATCGGGAAGTAGGCGCGCAGGGCTTCCTGCGACACGCTGTAGCGCTGCTCGCGCAGCTTCTCGCCAAAGTAGCCGGCGTCCCAGCTGGCCAGCTCGGGGCAGCCTTGTTCGGCAGCGTAGGCCTTGAGCTGTTGCAGATCCTGGGCGGCGAACGGCTTGGAACGCTTGGCCAAGTCACGCAGGAAGCTCAGCACCTGGTCGCTGGACTCAGCCATCTTGGTGGCCAGGCTCAGCTCGGCGTAGTTCTTGTAGCCCAGCAGTTCGGCCAGCTCCTGGCGCAGGTCGAGGATTTCGCGCATCACCGGGCCATTGTCGAACTGGCCGGCATTCGGGCCCTGGTCGGAGGCGCGGGTGCAGTAGGCGGCGTATAGCTCTTCGCGCAGGGCGCGGTCGCTGGCGTAGGTCATCACCGCGTAGTAGCTGGGGAATTCAAGGGTGATCAACCAGCCGTCCAGGCCCTTGGCCTGGGCTGCAGCGGCCATCTGCGCCTTGGCCGAATCGGTCAGGCCGGCCAGCGCAGCTTCGTCGGTAACATGCTTGGTCCAGGCCTGGGTGGCGTCCAGCAGCTGATTGGAGAAACGGCTGCCCAGCTCGCTGAGCTTGCTCTGCACTTCGGCGTAACGCTGCTGCTTGTCCGCCGGCAGGTCGATACCCGACAAGCGGAAGTCACGCAAGGCGTGCTCGAGGATAGTCTTTTGCGCCACGTCGAAGCCGGCAGCCTCAGGGCTGTCGATCAGCGCCTGGTAGGCTTCGAACAGCGCGCGGTTCTGGCCCAGTTCGGTAGAGTAGGCGCTCAACGCCGGCAGGCACGACTCGTAGGCCTCACGCAACTCGGCACTGTTGCACACCGCATTGAGGTGGCTGACCGGGCTCCAGGCGGCGCCCAGGCGGTCGTTCAGTTCGTCCATGGCCAGCACCAGGCCGGCCCATGTAGGGTTCTTGCCCTGCTTTTCGAGGATCTCGGCAATGGCTTTACGGTTGTCGGCCAGGATCGCTTCGATCGCCGGCAACACGTGTTCGGAACGAATTTGCGAGAAGGGCGGCAGATCGTGGGATTGCAGAAGCGGGTTGTTCGCAGTCACGGTTTGGATACCTTGGCAGAAGAAACACTGCCCCATCTTAATTACAATCGACGCCGACCGCAGCAGGCAGCCTGCCTATCGGCACAGATGAGAGACGCTATCATGGCCATTCGCAGCTTCCAGCAACACACTCCGAAAGTTGGGCCCAGGGCCTTCGTCGACCGTTCGGCGGTGGTGCTGGGCGACGTGGAGATCGGTGAAGACAGTTCGGTCTGGCCGTTGACCGTGGTGCGCGGCGACATGCACCGCATCCGCATTGGCGCGCGCACCAGCGTGCAGGACGGCAGCGTGCTGCACATTACCCACGCCGGGCCTTTCAACCCGGACGGTTTCCCGCTGATCATCGGCGACGAAGTGACCATCGGGCACAAGGTGATGCTGCATGGCTGCACCCTGGGCAACCGTATCCTGGTGGGTATGGGCAGCACCATCATGGATGGTGCCATCGTCGAGGACGAAGTAATCATTGGCGCTGGCAGCCTGGTGCCGCCGGGCAAACGCCTGGTCAGTGGCTACCTGTACATGGGCAGTCCGGTGAAACAGGCCCGGCTGCTGAACGACAAGGAGCGCGCATTTTTCTCCTACAGCGCCGGCAACTACGTGAAGCTCAAGGACCAGCACCTGGCCGAAGGCTACGATCAACCTGAATGACCGCATTCGCGGGCATGCCCGCCCCCGCAGGTTGAGTGGCCCCTTCAAGGCCTGCGCTTTACCTGTGGGAGCGGGCATGCCCGCGAAGAAGGCCACGCAGCACTCAAGTGGAACCCTGTACATGCACCAGCAAAACATCCTCTTCGACCTCGACGGCACCCTGACCGACCCACGCCTGGGCATCACTCGCTCGATCCAGTACGCCCTGGCCAAGCTGGGCATCGACGAACCGGACCTGGCCCGCCTCGAACACTTCATCGGCCCACCCCTGCTGCAGGCTTTCATGCAGTTCTACAGCTTCGACGAAGCCAAGGCCTGGGATGCGGTGAACTTCTACCGCGAGCGCTTCCGCGTGACCGGTCTTTACGAAAACCTCGTGTTCGAAGGTGTGCCGGAGTTGCTTGAGGCCCTGAACGGGCAGGGCCGCACGCTGTACATTGCCACCTCCAAACCATGGGAGTTCGCCCGCGAAATCGCTCGGCACTTTGCGTTCGATCATCACTTCAAGGTGATCTACGGCAGTGAGCTGGACGGCACGCGCACCAACAAGGTCGAGCTGATTCGCCATTTGCTGGATGAAGAAGGGCTGGACCCGGCGCACACCCTGATGATCGGGGACCGCAAGCATGACCTGATCGGCGCGCGCAGCAACGGGCTGCAGGCCGTCGCGGTGGGGTACGGGTTTGGCAGCCGGGAAGAGCTGATGGCAGAAGAACCCGCTTTCCACTTCGCCACGGTAGCCGATTTGCACCAGGCTTTTAGCAAGGCTTGAGGGCCAGCAGGGCTGCTCTGCAGCCGGCCCTCCCACATTGATCGGCGTCCGCAGGGCCTTTGTGGGCCTTGTGGCGCGAGGGGCCGCAAAAGCGGCCCAAAAATCTCAACGGCTAACCATCAGACGCTGCAGCGCCGCTTTCCTTGCTTCAATCGGCAACCGCCCCAAATGCTCGACCCGCGCGTAGAACCGAACCCAATTTCCACCCACCTCACGAAACAGCGCCGCAAACGCCGGCACCCACTGGTCATATAGCCCGAACGGCAACAACTTGGCATTACTCATCGGCCCATACATCCAGGCGTCATAGCGCTTGTCACCGCCCCACTGGCCATCACGCACCTGCCGGTATTCACGCCTCAAACGCTCAAACTCGGCCTGCTTGGCCCGGCGCTTGTGTGCATCATCCAACGGCCCCGCATAAATCGCCTGCAATCGCTCCCGGCTGGCCAACACCAGGCGGATAAACTGGTCGCGCTGCTTTCCCTGATCCCCGCCAACCGCCGCCAGCCCACGCGCCACACGCCATTGCCGCGTGCCTTCCTGCTCGACGAACGAGGCAAACGACTCATTGAACTCGGTATCGTCCAGCACATAGAAGCGCTGGTGGGCCAGTTCATGAAAGATCAACGTAGCCAGGCGCTCATCGCCCCAGCCCACCATCGACGACAAAATCGGGTCATCGAACCAACCCAGGGTCGAATAAGCTTCCACGCCGCCCACGTACACATCCAGCCCGTCCTGACGCATCAACGCCGCCGCGCCTCGCGCCGCGCCTTGCTGGTAGTAGCCGCGGTACGCCACGCACCCGGCAATCGGAAAGCAGTGCGTTACCGGTTGCAACGACAACTCGGGCGTGGCGAACACATTCCACACCACGTAGGGGCGTCCAAGGTCGGCGTATACCCGATAGCTGCGGTTGTCTGGCAGTTTCAATTGCTGGCTGGCAAACAGCCGCGCCTGTTCGGCCTGTTGCAGGTGCGCGCGCAAGGGTGCAGGGGTAGCAGGGTCGGCCAATACCTGCTCTACAGGCTGCCGCGCCCGCAGCAACTGCCACTGGCCCTGCGCCAGCTGCCCGTAGTAGGCGACATTGCTGCAACCGTTCAGCAGGAACGCCGCAAACAGCGGAACCAAACGGGTGAAAATGCGGTCGAGTGCCCCAAGGCCTGAGCGCTGCATAAGAAAAAGTCGAAGCATCCGGGACTGTCTGACTCGCTCAAGACCATTTCGCTCCAAGACTATCTCGCCAATGGGGAGTTTCGCCATGCGTGCATTATTGGTCGCCGGCTCAGTGTTGTTGATCTCTGCCTGTTCAACATTGCCAGACCCAGACCCGAACCAGGCCTGGATCGACCTCACCCGCTACGACAATACCTCGCTGGATGCCGTGCAGGTCGATGAGCGTGACTGGGCTGACAGCCGCTATTTCGAGGTTCAACCCGGCAGCCACGAACTGACCGTGCGCTATCAGTTTCCGGTTAACCCCAGCAATATCGGCCCCGTCGATGAGCCACTGTGGCGCGATTGCCAGGTCAAGCTGACCTTCAAGGACTTCAGCGCCGGGCAGCGTTATCAGCTGCAGGCTGGCAGCATTGGCTTCCGCCCTTGGATAAAACTCTACGACCACCAGCAAAAACTGCTGGGTCAAGGGCTGCCGGCGGGTTGTCAGCGCACCTGAACCGCACAAACGGCGCTATGCTTGTTACTTGTAAATCGCAAGTGGGAGTTTTGCCATGCGCCAGCCCATGATGCTGATCGCCCTCAGTACACTGGGGGCTTGCGCCAGCCCCTTGCCGCCCGTCGACCCCAAGCAGGCCTGGGTCGATCTGTACACCATGACCCCCGGTCGGGTGATCATGGCCGACCGCCTCGACGGCAAGCGCCTGGACGATGGCCGGTACTTTCAGGTGACACCGGGCAAGCATGAACTGGTGGTGCGCTTCGATTATGAAATCTACTCGGGCGGCCTCATGTCACAACCCAGGGACCGAACCTGCTACCTGACCGTCCGCTTTGACAACTTCAAGGCCGGCGAGCGCTATCGCCTGGAAGCGCGGGCGCCGGTGATGGAGCCGCAGGTGCTGCTGTATGACGCCAACCGCAAGGTGGTGGTGAACGAGCCTAGCGAAGTG
Organism: Pseudomonas sp. TYF_14; assembly: GCF_043105275.1. Lineage (NCBI taxonomy): Bacteria > Pseudomonadati > Pseudomonadota > Gammaproteobacteria > Pseudomonadales > Pseudomonadaceae > Pseudomonas > Pseudomonas sp. TYF_14. Next base: position 6,196 of record NZ_JBICLK010000037.1, on the reverse strand, counting down.
TTCTGCATCCCGTGAGTGTGGGGCTGCTTCGCAGCCCGGGGCCCTGATGCTTATCGATCGTTCTTTTGATAGATGATCTTCTTCGTCCCACCATCGCAGGTCCCGACGACCATGTTCTGGTCCTTGACCTCGCTGTTGGGCACGATCTCCAGCGTGTAGGACGAAACCCCTTGGGCCTGGATCTTGGCCTCGATCTCGGCTTTCAGCTCCTCGCATGGCTTGACGGCCGCCAGCGCAGACGTGGCGACAAGGGAAGCCAACACAGCGATAGCTACGCGAATCATGGAACGGCTCCTGGAAAGGGCAGTGGCGCTGCCGACGTTCTTTAGACTACAGCAAACCACTACCGTTGCACCGTTTCACCCCACCAGCGCCGCATCCAGGCTGATCTTTGCATTCAAAACCTTGGACACCGGGCAGCCTTCCTTCGCCTTGTTGGCAATCTCCAGGAACTGAGCCTCGCTGGCCCCGGGTACCTTGGCCCTAAGCACCAGATGCACCGCGGTAATGGCAAAACCGTCAGCTTGCTTGTCGAGCGTCACCTCTGCAGCCGTGTCGATCCGCTCTGCGGTAAGCCCCGCCTCGCCGAGCATCATGGATAGCGCCATCGAGAAACAACCGGCATGGGCCGCGCCAATCAGCTCCTCCGGGTTGGTGCCGGGTGTGCCCTCGAAACGTGTGTTGAAGCCATAAGGGTTCTGCTTGAGTGCGCCGCTTTCGGTAGAAAGCAGACCTTTTCCATCCTTCAGGCCACCTTGCCAGATCGCCGATGCTGTCTTTTTCATGATGCCTCCTGGTCACTTGGTTGCTTACCTAGGGTTCAGAGGCCTGCCGCCTGCCGCAAGTTCAGAGCAATATGCTTGCAGGCATTGAATCCAACGAACGCGCCCATACAGAGTCAAAAAGGCCTCTGGCCAACCACTTTTGCGGAGGCTCCATGACGCAGCTGCGTGACCTGAAGATTTCCACCCTGGACCTGGTGCCCGTACGCGCCGACGCTGGCCCCGCGCAATCGCTGCGCAACTCGCTGGACCTGGCGCAGCATGTCGAGCGCTTTGGCTATAACCGCTTCTGGGTAGCCGAGCACCACAACATGGACGGCATCGCCAGTTCGGCGACTGCGGTGCTGATCGGCTACCTGGCCGGGGGAACCTCACGTATTCGCGTGGGCTCTGGCGGGGTGATGCTGCCCAACCATGCGCCACTGGTGATCGCCGAGCAGTTCGGCACCTTGGCCAGCCTGTATCCGGGGCGTATCGACCTTGGCCTGGGCCGTGCACCGGGTTCGGACCAGATGACGGCCTATGCCCTGCGACGCGACCGCGCTGGCGGCCCGGACGACTTCCCGGACGATGTCGAGGAGCTTTCGCGCTACCTCGGGCCACGCACTGATGATCAAAAAGTGATCGCCGTACCGGGGTACGACACCGACGTGCCGATGTGGTTGCTGGGATCCAGCCTGTTCAGTGCCCAGCTGGCGGGCATGCGCGGCATGCCCTACGCCTTCGCCTCGCATTTCGCGCCACGCTACATGCACGAGGCCATTCGCGTGTACCGCAACCATTTCAAGCCCTCGACCACGCTGGACAAGCCGTATGTGATGCTGGGCATTCCCATGGTGGTGGCGCAGACCGACGAGAAGGCCGAATACCTGGCCACCTCGGTCTACCAGCGCATCCTGGCGCTGATTCGCGGCCAGAGCCTGATGCAGAAGCCACCCGTGGAAAGCATGGATGGGCTGTGGTTGCCCCATGAGCGAGAGACGGTGGGCAGCTTCCTGGGGCTGGCCATGATCGGCAGCCCGCGGAAGGTAAAGGCCAAGGTAGAAGTGCTGCTGGAACAGACGGGTGCGGATGAGCTGATCTTTACCTGTGACCTGTATGAGCATGCGGACCGCATTCGGTCATATGAGCTGATGGCGCAGGCCCTCAAGACCGAGTGACCCTCGTCGCGGGCTCGCCCGCTCCCATAGGTTGACTTGGGAGCGAGCAAGCCCGCGAATGAGCAAACAAATTAGCCGCGGCGGTAAACAATCTCCTTGGTACCGGCCTCGCAGCTACCAATCACCTTGCCCGCCGGCTCGCCTTTCTTGACGATCTCCAGCTTGTAGCCAGTGACGCCCTTGGCATCCAGCTTGGCCGCAATTTCCGCCCTCAGTTCCTCGCACGGTTTGCCCGCTGCCAGCGCACCACCGGCCAGGGTCATCAGGCCCAGCGCCAGAATCAGTTTGTTCATCACTCGCGTTCCTTGTGCAGATGAAATCAGAAGGGGCCCCACCAAGGCGCCCCTTTTCTGAATACCTCATCACGCCGGGATCATACAACCCGACGTTGTTTCAGCTATTGGCGATACGAAAGCCGACCTTCAGCGTGACCTGGAAGTGCGCCGCTTTGTTGTCGCGGATATGGCCGCGGGTATCGACCACTTCGAACCATTCCAGGTGCTTGATGCTTTTACCGGCTTCGGCCAGAGCATTGTTAATTGCCTCTTCGATACTGGTGGGCGAAGACCCGACCAGTTCGATTTTCTTGTAGGTGTGATGATCGGTCATGAGTGCTCTCCATGGTTGACAGTGAGATTCAGCCTAGCAGCGCAGGCCTGGTTTACCTGCGAGCGGTCACTGTCTGCGAAAGTTCGATCGCACTTTCACGCAGCCCAAGGGTCGCAATCCTTACAGCCCATACTGCAAAGGAGAGTCAACATGCACCGCAACTCGCTGCGTAAAACGTCCCTGGAAAGCATGGAAGCGGAGATCGAGAGCCTTCTGAAAAGCTTGGAAAACCTCAAGCATGATGCGTCGGAAGAGTCCCAGAAGTCGGTGAAGGCAATCCGCAGCAACGCTGAAAGCGCACTGCGTCATTCGCGCAGCCTACTGAGCGATGCGTACGAGGAAGTGAAGCAGCGCACCCGCCAGACCGGCAAAGCCACCCGGGACTACGCCCAGGAACACCCCTACACCACCGCCGGTGTGGCCATTGGTGCGCTGGGCCTGCTGGCGGCCTACCTGATATGCAAGCGAAACTAAGCGCTCTGCCGCGCAAGTTCCGCCCTTAACCACTGCGCCAACTGCTCGGCGCGCCCGTCTGCGGCGCGCCGTGGCACCCACAATGCCAGCGCCGCCTGGGTAGGTGAAAAGCCCCAAGGCGCACTCAATCGGCCCGCCCGCAGGTCATCGGCGACCAGCGGCTGCGGTGCTATCGCCACGCCCAATCCGGCCACGGCAGCCTCCAGCAGGTAATACAGGTGCTCGAAGGCCTGGCCATAGTGAATGGCCGCCGGCTCCAGGCCCTGTTGCACCGCCCAGGTCGGCCAGGCTTGTGGGCGTGACGTGGTGTGCAGCAAGGCTTCGCCCAGCAGTGCCTTGGCGGGCGCGCCCTGCAAGCGCTGGAAACCTGCGAAATGCGGGCTGAGCACCGGCCCGATGCATTCCTCGGCCAGCACATGCACCTGCATGTCCGCTGGCCACGGTGGCTCGGCATACACCAGCAACGCATCCAGCCCGGGCCGCCGCGGGTCAAGGTCGCCCTCACCCGCCGACAGGTGCAAGCGCAGCTCAGGCAAATCCGCCTGCAACCGCCCCAGCCGCGGAATAAACCACCGCGCCAGCAGGCTGCCCGAGCAGCCCAGCACGAATGGCGCCTCGCTCACATCACGGCTGAGCTCGGAACACACGCTGCGCAGCCGGTCGAAGGCCTCACCGCTGGCATCGCGCAGACGCATACCGGCATCTGTGAGTTTGATGCCACGCCCGTCCTTGACGAACAGGGCTACGCCCAGATGCTCCTCAAGCACCTTGATCTGCCGGCTGACAGCGCCGTGGGTGACGTGCAGCGCTTCCGCCGCCTGGCTGACACTGTTCAGCCTGGCTGTAGCCTCGAAGGCGCGCAGGGCATTGAGGGGAGGGAGGTCGTGGGCCATTTTACCTGTGAGTTTTTCTGACAAGTTTACGCAATCTTATCGGTTTTCAGCCGAGCTTGCCGTGGTTAGAGTAAAGCCCATCACTCATTCACTACGCCTTGGAGCGCCCCATGACCCAGTCCCAATACCGCCCCGGCCCCGACGCCAATGGCCTGTTCGGCTCGTTCGGCGGCCGCTACGTGGCCGAAACCCTGATGCCACTGGTGCTGGACCTGGCCCGCGAATACGAAGCGGCCAAGGCAGACCCCAAGTTTCTTGAAGAGCTGGCTTACTTTCAGCGCGACTACATCGGCCGCCCCAACCCGCTGTACTTCGCCGAGCGCCTGACCGAGCATTGCGGCGGAGCGAAGATTTTCTTCAAGCGTGAAGAGCTCAACCATACCGGCGCGCACAAGGTGAACAACTGCATCGGCCAAGTGCTGCTGGCCAAGCGCATGGGCAAAAAGCGCCTTATCGCCGAAACCGGCGCCGGCATGCACGGTGTCGCCACCGCCACTGTCGCCGCGCGCTTCGGCCTGCCTTGCGTGATCTACATGGGTGCCACCGACATCGAGCGCCAGCAGGCGAACGTGTTCCGCATGAAGCTGCTGGGCGCCGAGATCGTGCCGGTTACCGCCGGCACCGGTACCCTGAAAGACGCCATGAACGAAGCCCTGCGTGACTGGGTTACCAACGTCGAAGACACCTTCTACCTGATCGGCACCGTGGCTGGCCCACACCCGTACCCCGCCATGGTGCGCGACTTCCAGTCGATCATCGGCAAAGAGACCCGTGCCCAGTTGCAAGAGAAGGAAGGCCGTCTGCCAGACAGCCTGGTTGCCTGCGTCGGCGGCGGCTCCAATGCCATGGGCCTGTTTCATGAGTTCCTCGAAGAGCCGAGCGTGCAGATCATCGGCGTTGAAGCCGGTGGCCACGGCGTACACACCGACAAGCATGCCGCCAGCCTGAACGGCGGCGTACCGGGCGTGTTGCACGGCAACCGCACCTACCTGCTGCAGGACCAAGACGGCCAGATCACCGATGCCCACTCGATTTCCGCAGGCCTGGACTACCCGGGCATCGGCCCGGAGCACGCCTATCTGCATGAGGTGAAGCGCGTCGAGTACGTCAGCATCACCGATGACGAAGCATTGGATGCGTTCCACGCAACCTGCCGTCTGGAAGGCATCATTCCAGCCCTGGAAAGCTCCCACGCCTTGGCCGAAGCGATCAAGCGCGCACCGAAGCTGCCCAAGGACCACCTGATGGTCGTGTGCCTGTCGGGCCGCGGCGACAAAGATATGCAAACCGTCATGAACCACATGGCCGCCCAGGAGAAACAGGCATGAGCCGTCTTGAACAACGCTTCGCCGAGCTGAAGGCCGAAGGCCGCTCGGCACTGGTCACCTTCGTCACAGCTGGCGACCCGGGCTACGACGCCTCGTTGCAGATCCTCAAGGGCCTGCCGGCTGCTGGCGCCGACGTGATCGAGCTGGGCATGCCGTTCACCGACCCGATGGCCGATGGCGTGGCCATCCAGCTGGCCACCCTGCGCGCCCTTGAAGCTGGCCAGACCTTGGTCAAGACCCTGCAGATGGTTCGCGAATTCCGTGTGGATAACCAGACCACGCCGATCGTGCTGATGGGTTACTACAACCCTATCCACCGCTTTGGCGTGGACACGTTCGTGACTCAAGCCAAGGAAGCGGGCGTCGATGGCCTGATCATCGTCGACCTTCCGCCAGAGCACGACGCCGAACTGGCTACCCCGGCCCAGGCCGCAGGCATCGACTTCATCCGCCTGACCACCCCGACCACCGACGACGCGCGCCTGCCGCGCGTGCTGGAGCGCAGCTCCGGGTTCGTCTACTACGTGTCGGTGGCTGGTGTGACCGGTGCCGGTTCGGCGACCACCGAGCATGTGACCGAAGCCATTGCCCGCCTGCGCCGGCATACCGATCTGCCGATCAGCGTTGGCTTCGGCATTCGCACGCCGGAACAGGCTGCGAACATTGCCCGCTTGGCGGATGGTGTGGTGGTGGGCTCGGCACTGGTCGACAAGATCGCCCAGGCCAAAAGCGCCGATCAGGCGGTGACCGATGTATTGAGCCTGTGCTCGGCATTGGCTGAAGGGGTGCGTGGCGCACGCCGCTAAACCGCGTCGTCTGCTTCGCGGGTAAACCCGCTCCTACGGGGCCAGCGCCACCCTCTGGCTCTGCGATATCGTTGTAGGAGATCACCCAGCCCTTCCGGGCTGCGCTGTCGCGCAGCAAACATGAGGTGTACGGCTTCAGTTCCG